>JAHCSU010000212.1 GCA_023522315.1 Nostoc sp. CCCryo 231-06 | reverse complement strand
TACCACAGCATCGGCTGTCACAATTTTACCACTGCTTGTCTCAATGCGGGCGGGTAAACCACCTTGGATTTTTTCTACGTGCGTACCTGTATAGATTCTACCCCCACGGCGTTTTATGGCTTCTGCAAGTCCAGCGAGATATTTTAATGGATCAAATTGCCCTTGTTGGGGAAAGCGTAGACACACTCCTGTATCAAAGTCAGTCAACGGCGCTTTCTTCACCATTTCAACATTAGTTAGTCCAACCCGGTGTGCTGCTTCTAACTCGTGCTGAATCTCGTCTATTGATTTTAAGTCTGGGGGAAAAAGATAGCCGTCAAGTCGCTCAAAGTCACAGTTAATGTTTTCTTGGGTAGCGATCGCCTCTATAGTATTAATTGCTGTTGTATGACTTTGAGCAACAATTTTTGCGCCCTCTTGACCGTGCATTTGCTCCAGTTCGTAGTAATGATAACTCAGCACATTCGATACGTGTGCCGTTGTTCTTGCAGTTTGACCGCCACCAATGGGGCCATCATCCAGCACGACCACTGATTTACCTTCGACGGTTAACATATAGGCAGTTGACATCCCCGCTATCCCAGCACCGATAACGCACACATCTGCATGAGTATTTTCGGTAAGCACGGGTTGATCTGGGACTTCTGCCGTTGTCATCCAAATAGAAACAGTTTTACCAGAGTCATTTTGCATATTTTTTTAGAGTCTTAAGCCTAACTTAATTCTGCTG
This sequence comes from Nostoc sp. CCCryo 231-06, assembly GCA_023522315.1. Lineage (GTDB taxonomy): Bacteria > Cyanobacteriota > Cyanobacteriia > Cyanobacteriales > Nostocaceae > Nostoc. The sequence continues at coordinate 7,754 of JAHCSU010000212.1, read as the reverse complement.
AAAAGAAGGTTATGAAGGTAAGAGGAATGGGAAACTAGAAGGGAAAATATTTTGAGATTTTCCCTTCTACGATTGCGCCTTTATGTGTCTTTCAACTTTGCCACAACCAAGCTAAGATGTATATTATAGCTTGTTATTGTATAAGCCTAGACTATTAATTGTAAATAATGTATCTGCATCATGATAGACATAAAAATATGCTTAATAGGGGATGCAATTGCTAAATGTTTATAGTTTTGAAAGAAGTTTTAGAGTATTTTGTAAAACCTTGTAAGCCGATGCATTAACAATTAGGACTTACGCACGGATAACGGAAGACGAACCACAGAGGGCGCAGAGGTCACGGAGGAATGAGAGTTTGAGAGGGTTTTTGCGTAAGTCCTAAACAATGTAAGCTGACGCATTGGCATTGTAAGCCGATGCATTAACAGTGTAAGCCAACGCATTAACAATGTAAGCCCACGCATCGGCATTGTAGGGGATTGCCAAATTTAATTTGCTACGAATTAATAAAATGCTGTATTTAGCCTGGTAAAGACACAAGCTTGTGCATTACAAAAACCACTCTTGCTAAAAAAATATCTACTAATCTTTCACCCAACTTCTAGCGAAAGAAAGAGTTTGAGGCTGACTATCTCTGTAATCATGAATGCGGACAAGTTTTAACCTGCTGAATAACTGATATGCCGCAATATTTCGGAAAACTACCCACAACGAACCAACCTTGGACAACTGTTAGCAATGTAAAAGCTGTAACCTGGGACAATAAGGCTATTAATTTTGACTGTGGCGACTCACGCCTTACTATCAGCGTACTTGCCCCCAATTTAATCCGTGTACGTTTTGCACCAACTGGGGAATTTATATCCCGCCGTTCTTGGGCGGTGACGCCAGATGATGCAGAATGGGCAACAACACCTTTTACGGTGCAAGAAAATGAAGCAACGGTAGAAATTGAAACATCGCAGATTCGTGTGTGCGTCCAGCGAGAAAAGTGCCGCATTGCCTGTTTCGACAAAGCTAATCGCCCTTTTGCCCAAGATGCAGAGATAGGTATAGGTTGGCGGATGGGTGCAGTTGCAGCATGGAAAGAAATTGCAGCCGATGAACATTTCTATGGCTTTGGTGAACGCACAGGCTTTTTGGACAAACTCAGCGAAGTAAAAACTAACTGGACAACGGATGCCTTAGATTATGATGCACTGACTGATGAAATGTACCAAGCAATTCCATTTTTTATGGCTTTGCGCCCAGAGTTAGGCTATGGCATCTTTTTCAACACTACTTTTTGGAGTCAGTTCGATATCGGTGCTGAACAACCAGGTATTTGGAAGATGGAAACTCGCGGCGGTGAATTGGATTATTACATTATCTACGGCCCCGAACCTGCCCAAATTCTAAACACATACACTCAGCTAACTGGAAGAATGCCATTACCGCCGAAATGGGCGCTAGGTTATCATCAATGTCGCTGGAGTTATGAGTCAGAAACCGTTGTGCGGGAACTGGCGCAAGAATTTCGTCAGCGTCGTATTCCGTGTGATGTTATTCACTTGGATATTGACTATATGCGGGGTTATCGAGTGTTTACCTGGAGTCCTCAACGTTTCCCCAACGCAGCAAAACTCATTAGTGATTTAGCACAGGATGGTTTCAAAACAGTAACAATCATTGACCCTGGTGTGAAGTATGAACCAGAAGGTAATTATCATGTTTTTGACCAAGGATTAGAAAACGACTATTTTGTGCGTAAAGCTGATGGTGCGTTATTCCACGGCTACGTTTGGCCTGAGAAAGCTGTTTTTCCTGATTTTCTGCGTCCTGATGTTTCTAATTGGTGGGCTGATTTACACAAAAGCCTAACTGATATTGGGGTGGCAGGAATTTGGAATGATATGAATGAACCTGCCATAAACGATCGCCCTTTCGGCGATGATGGTGAAAAGATTTGGTTTCCGCTTGATGCACCGCAGGGGGAAGCAGGGGGAGAGGAGGAGAACTTTCAATCCAAAATCCCAAATCGCTCGACTGAGCGGCTTGCCTTGAGCGAAGTCGAAAGGAGCCGAAGTCCAAAATCTAAAATTGATGTGACTCATACGGAAGTGCATAACTTGTATGGGTTGATGATGGCTAAAGCTTGCTATGAAGGGTTGGAACGGCATCGAAGTTCAGAGCGATCGTTTGTGTTGACGCGATCGGGTTATGCTGGTGTGCAACGCTGGTCTTCTGTGTGGATGGGTGATAACCAATCGTTGTGGGAGCATTTAGAAATGTCTCTGCCGATGCTTTGCAACATGGGACTTTCGGGTGTGGGGTTTGTGGGTTGCGATATTGGCGGGTTTGCTGGTAATGCTACAGCTGAATTATTTGCTCGGTGGATGCAGGTAGGAATGCTGTACCCATTGATGCGCGGTCATTCGGCAATGTCTACTGCTCGTCATGAACCTTGGGTATTTGGCGATCGCGTTGAAAATATCTGTCGAGAATATATTAATCTACGTTACCAACTACTTCCCTATATCTACAATCTTTTTTGGGAAGGGGCAACAACGGGCGCACCAATTTTAAGACCATTATTGTACCATTTTCCTAATGATCCGAAAACCTATAGCCTCTATGATCAAGTATTGCTAGGTGCGTCGCTGATGGCTGCACCAATTTACCGCCCTGGAGTTGAACATCGATCTGTCTACTTACCCGCCGGCACTTGGTATGATTGGTGGAGTGGCGATCGCTACGAAGGCCCGATTCACATTCTTGCTCATGCACCACTAGAAAGAATGCCACTGTATGTCCGTAGTGGTGCGATCGTTCCCATGCAACCTGTCAGACAATACGTTGATCAAGCGCCACTCGACGAGATCCGATTACGGATTTGGCCTGGTAATAACGAATATCAGCTATTTGAAGATGATGGACACACAAACGAATATCTAGATAAAAAGTTTTCGCTAGCAAGTATCAGCGTATTTACTAACTCTAATCAAACAGTAGTTGAAATTGGAGCGAGAATGGGAGAATGGACACCTCCACCGCGTGAAGTGATTGTAGAACTTGTTGGTGTTGGAGAGCAACGTTTCCAAGATGATGGTAAGCAACATACTCTGCAATTTTGAAATACTCGCAAAGGTGGTTTTTGAGCCACCATTATTTCCTACTCTAAATTGTGCAAGAAAAAATATGCATAGAGGTAGATGAAAAGCAAGTCAACGGGGAACATAAAATACAAAGGGTAGAAATGGTTAAACCGTAAGAAATAGATAAGTTTACTACGCTAAATAGATGCGGTTAGAGAACAATCAATGTTAAATGTTAACCGCTTGCGGCTGCAAGATATATCTAAAATCACTACAAATTCACTTGTGGCAAAAGTCGCAGGTGCGATCGCTGTTTTTGTTGGCAGCTTGGTACTCGTTGGTTGGTGTCTTGGCATTGAAGTTCTTAAGCGCGGCTTCCCTGGTAGTCCTGCCACAATGAAAGTAAATACAGCGCTGTGTTTTGTGCTGTGTGGTGTGTCGCTGTGGCTATTTTTAAAAGCAACAAATCAGGGAAGCAGGGAGGAAAGAACAATTGAAAATTACCCCCATAGCTCCTTTCTAATTTCTAGGGTCTGTGCAATAGCTGTCACCACAATAGCTGCGCTTACACTTTGTGAATATCTGTTTGGCTGGAATATCGGCATTGACGAGCTACTGTTTCGTGATTTGTCAACTAGTATAGCGACATCGCATCCGGGGCGAATGGGCGCGAACACAGCACTGAACTTTATGCTGGTTAGCGTCGCCCTACAGATTTTGATTCATCCAAAAACTCACCGCAGTTATTGGTTTGCTCAGATTATCGCTCTGATCGCAACTTTAATTTCCTTTCAGGCGCTCATGGGCTATGCCTACAAAGTGAAAGTTCTCTACGGACTTGCCCCTTATACAACATCAATGGCTTTACACACGGCGCTGTTGTTCAGCTTATTAAGTATGGGTATTCTGTGGGCGCGGGCAGAACAAGGGTTAATGAGAGTAGTTACAAGTGATAGTTACGGCGGTTTACTTGCACGTCGTTTATTAATTGCCGCGATCGCAGTACCTTCTATATTGGGGTGGCTAATTGTTGAAGGTCAACGTGCAGGACAATACGATCCGGCTTTTGCAATATCAGTGTTTGCGATCGTTGTGATTGTGATTTTTACTATTTTGATTTGGCAAAGTGCCAGGGTTATTGAACGTCTCAGCAATCAGCGCGATCTTGCCCACGAAACGCTGAAAACCTACAAAGATAAACTGGGAAGTTTCGTAGATTCTAACGTCATCGGCATTCTGTTTGGCGATGTGTATGGCGGTATCCAGCAGGCAAACGACGAATTTCTGAGAATGATTGGTTACACACAGGAGGATTTGTTAGCAGGTAGGTTAAGTTGGAGCAATATCACACCACCGGAGCATTTATACTTGGATGAGCGAGGGATCGCCGAAGCACAAGGAAATACCAATGCTGCTTGTACGCCTTACGAGAAAGAATATATCCGCAAAGATGGTAGCCGCATCCCGGTTTTAGTTGGTTATGTGCTGCTAGGAGAAAAACGGGAAGAGTCAGTAGCGTTTATCCTCGACTTGAGCGAACGCAAGCAAGCAGAAGCAGAGCAACAAAAATTAGTATCGCTGGTGGAAAATAGCTCTGATTTTATCGGCATTGCTACCCTTGAGGGTGAATTACTCTACATAAATGATGCAGGTCAAAAGCTGGTAGGGCTTGAAAGCCAATACGAAGTCAGACAAAAGGCAGTATTAGATTACTTCATGCCCAAAGACAAAGCCTATTTTCAACAATATATACTGCCGACTGTGTTATCGGAAGGGCGCTGGCAAGGAGAATTCTGCTTTCGGCATCTCCAAACAGGTCAACCGATACCAGTTGATTACAATATCTTCACTGTTACAGACAACAACACAGGTCAGCCAATTGCTTTAGCAACTGTGACTCGCAACATCAGCGAACAAAAAGTGGCTAAGGAAAAAATCTTACAACTAAATAAGGATCTACAGCGCCGCATTACTGAGTTACAAACTCTGTTGGAGGTAATTCCGATTGGAATTGGCATTGCCGGAGATCCAGAATGCCAAAATATCAAAGTAAACCCTGCTTTTGCCAAGCAGTTGGGAATATTGCCAGATACAAATGCCTCCCTCAGCGCTCCCTTAGGCGAAAAACCGACAACCTTTAAAATCTACGGCGAGGGAAGGGAACTCTCAGCAGAAGAACTCCCAATGCAATACTCTGCAACTCATGGTGTTGAAGTTCTAGGTTGTGAACTCGATGTTATCCATGAAAATGGAAAAATCGTCAACCTGCTGGAGTACGTTGCACCTTTATTTGACGAAGAGGGTAAAACCAGAGGAAGCGTTGGTGCATTTTTAGATATTACGGAGCGCAAACAGGCAGAAGAAGTACTCCTAAATCAGCAAAAATGGCTGGAGGATGTGTTAAATCTGATGCCAAGACCGTTGCTATTTATCGAACCAGGAACGGCGCGGGTAACTTTTGCCAATCGCTCTGCTAACGAATTAGCTGGGGGCGAATTTCCCAAAGGTGTACCCGCTAAAGATTATCACACAGTTTACTACTATACAGATGCAGATGGCGATCGCATCCCCAATGAGCAAATGCCAGGAGTGCGGGTTGCCCTTGGCGAACGCCTGAATGGATTGGAAGTAGACTGGCACACCCCCGGTGGTGTGCGTTCTCTACTAGTATTTGCTGATACCTTGCCAGCAATGCACGGTCATCAGGCTACCTGTATCTTGGTGTTCCAAGAGATTAGCAACCTCAAGCAGGCAGAAAAAGCCCTCTCGTTAGGTTACAAAAGGCTAAAGCTACTATTTGACACAGCCAACAATTTACTATCAAGCCAAGAACCAGTACTACTAATCGATAGCGTCTACCGAAAACTAAGAGAGCAAATTGGAATAGAAGTTTATTTGAACTATTTGGTTGAGGATAACTCTCAAGTAATGCGGTTGGGTTCTTACAGTGGTATTTGCCCAGAGATGGCAAAGGAAATTGAGTGGTTGGCAGTTGGTGAAGGGGTTTCTGGTGGTGTAGCGCAGAAACGCCATCCCTTAGCTGTAGAGAATGTACAACAATCCACTGAGGCGCAAACAGAATTGATTCGCTCTTTAGGCATTACTGCTTATTATGCATATCCATTGATCGCCCAAGGACGGCTCTTAGGTACTCTTTCTTTTGGCAGCCGCACTCGGTCAAGCTTCACCGAGAATCAAAAGGGGATGATGCAAGCAGTATGCGACCAAATAGCGATCGCAATGGAACGAGCTAGTTTAATTGCTTCTTTGCAACTACAAACTGAGCAGTTGCAAGAGGCTAACCGCATGAAGGATGAGTTTCTGGGAGTATTATCCCACGAATTGCGATCGCCTCTCAATGCCATCCTTGGCTGGGCGCAACTACTGCAACGAGGCAAGCTTAGTGAAACCCTGATAGCTAGGGCTACGGAGACAATTGAGCGCAATGCAAAAGCGCAAACCCAGCTAATTGAAGACCTGCTGGATATATCACGGATGATGAGAGGCAAGTTACGCCTCAATGTCCGTACTTGTAATTTGGTTCCAATGATTGAGTCGAGCCTAGATACTGTTAGCCTCGCCGCCCAATCCAAGGAAATCGATTTAAGATTTTCTCTTATTCCTTCAAAAGAAACGCGAAATGCGCCACCGGGGATACTCCCCGTGGTAACAATCGCGCAAAATTCAGATTTGGGATTAGGAATCAATCACGAAAATTTAGAATCAAGAGAATCACAATCCCAAACCATGTTGGGCGAAAATTCTCAATTCTTAGTATCCGGTGATTTCGAGCGCTTACAGCAAATAATCTGGAATCTGCTATCCAATGCCATCAAATTCACGCCCACAGGAGGACGGGTAGAGATGCAATTGTCTGTAGTCACTGGCCCAGAAAAACAACAGATAACGGATAAATATGCCCAGATTCAGGTAATTGACACAGGTATTGGTATCAGCCCTGATTTTCTTCCTTACGTTTTTGATCGCTTTCGTCAAGCTGATAGTTCTAGCACTAGATCCTATGGTGGATTAGGACTAGGATTAGCGATCGTGCGTAATTTAGTGGAATTACATGGCGGTACTGTTTACGCAAATAGTCTAGGAAAAGAACAAGGGGCGACATTTACAGTCAAACTACCACTTCTGAAGAGTCCGCCCCTCGACCCCATTGCCCCTCTACCCCTATCTCCCTCTATCTCTCTCTCCCTCCTTGGTGTACGCGTGCTAGTAGTAGATGACCAAGCCGATACCCGTGACTTTATCACCACAATCCTCGAACAGTACCAAGCCGAAGTTCAGGCTGTAGAATCAGTTGCAAAAGCATTGCAGCTAATTACACAGTGGAAACCAGATGTTTTAGTTAGCGACATTGGTATGCCCGATGAGGATGGTTATTCTTTGATCCGTAAACTGCGATCGCAACCACCAGAACTAGGGGGAAATATTCCAGCCGCAGCGTTAACAGCTTATACCAGGGCAGAGGATCGGATGCGAGCTATACAAGAAGGTTATCAGCTACATTTACCTAAACCTATCGAGGCAGCTGAGTTAGCTACAGTAGTTGCCAGACTTGCTGGACGGGCTTAGAGAAAATGGGAAATGGGGATTAAATTTTACTGTTACTAAACCTCATCTATGTTGAGAACCGTAGTTTTTGCCCTCACCCTAAATCCCTCT
>JAHCSU010000211.1 GCA_023522315.1 Nostoc sp. CCCryo 231-06 | reverse complement strand
TCACAATCCCCACCTTATGAGTACATTGAAGGTGGGGACTTCCGCGACACGTTAACGATCGCAGAAGCTAAATCTGCTGGATCGACGGGTTTAGGTAGGTGTCTTTGAAATCCTGCTGCCATTGCTTGGTTGTAGTTAATTTCTCCAGCATAAGCTGTCAATGCGATCGCGGGAATTTGCCCACCTTGCTCTGGCGGTAATTTTCTCACCTCGCGCAGCAGCATATAGCCATCCATCAAGGGCATTCCAATATCGCTTAACAAAATATCTGGCTTTGATTGAGTTAGTATTTCCAGCGCTTCACTTGCTGATTCAGCTAGTGTTACAGTTGCGCCATATTGTTCTAGCGCAAAGCTAAAAAACTCTCGCACATCAGGTTGATCGTCCACAAGCAGAATTTTTACTCCAGCAAGTAATGTGTCGTCAGTACTAAGTTCTGGTTGAGAAGCCTCATCACTGCTGACTCGTAACTCTGAGTTTTTGAGCAAAGGTAGTCTGACTGTAAAGGTAGCTCCTTGTCCTTCTCCCAGACTCTCTGCCTGAACTGTACCACCATGAAGTTCTACCAGATGACGCACAATTGCCAGTCCTAATCCCAGCCCCCCAAATATCCTGGTTGTCTTGGCATCTGCTTGTCGGAAGTAATCAAATACGTAAGGCAAAAATTCCAGCATGATTCCCTTACCTGTATCAATCACCTGAATTTGGGCTTCTAACCCAACTTGCTCTAGACGCACTTCTACTCGTCCTTCTGTGGGTGTGAATTTAACGGCATTGGAGAGGAGATTCCACATGACTTGTTGCAAGCGATCGCTATCACCCAAAACTTTGCCGATATCATTACTTAATACCGTTTTTATTTCAATTGATTTGGCTTCGGCTGCTAAACGTACCGTTTCTAGTGCAGATGCGATCGCTATTTTCAAATCCACTGCGTAGAGATTTAACCTGACTTTACCTTGTAAAATCCGCGAAACATCAAGTAAATCTCCAATAAGTTGGGTTTGTAACTTGGCATTACGCTCGATTGTTTCCAAAGCACGAACTCTAGTGGCTTCGTCAAACTTGCGGGTTCTGAGTAACTTTGCCCACCCTAAAATTGGATTTAGGGGAGTTCTGAGTTCATGGGAAAGGACAGCGAGGAATTCATCTTTAATTCGGTTGGCTGTCTCGGCTTGTGCCCTGGCAGTTTTTTCGGCTTCGTAAAGTTGAGCGCGGGCGATCGCTTGGGCACACTGCTGTCCTAGTGTCAACATAAATCCCCGGTCTTCTTCATTAAATATTTGTCCAGTAGTAAAGCTTAATCCCAAAGCCCCAATTACTTTACCTTCTGCTACCAAGGGAATGGAAGCCCAGGCATTATTCGCTATAACAGTCACAACATCTGCTAAGTCTGGATATCTAGCAATCATGGCTGCTAAATTTTCTAAAAAAATCGGCTGCCCAGTTCTGACTGTTTCTGCTATTTGATTAGATGCTGTGATCGGAAAACTTGCCCAAGTATTTGTGAGCGTTTGCGGATAGCCAATTGCTTGCACAACTTTTAGGGTAGTATTTCCCTCAGTAAGTAAGACAACAGAACCACCAGTAGCTTCCAAGGCGGCAATGCCTTGGTTCACCACTACATCAGCTACCTGTTGGGGAGTTAAGGCTTCCGAGAAGGCAGCAGTTATTTTTTGTAAAAGTACCGTGCGATTGACAGACCGTTCAGTTTCCTGGTATAATCTGGCGTTGTCGATCGCTATTGCTGCCCGACGAGCAATATCCTCTGCTAAAGCCAAGTCTGTTTGTTGGTAGTGCCGACCTGACTCGGCTGTAAAAAAAGAGATTGCTCCAAATAATTGCCCACGAGAACGAACTGGAATCACCATTAGAGAACGAATACCCAGGCTTCGCAGCAATTGCAGATGTTCCTCATCTTGAGCCATCTGTACAAGATTATAGTCAGATAATTCGGGATAAAAGACAGAGATTCCCAGCTTTAGCTGCTGCACAAGCTGTTTTGTTCTAGTTTTGGGTGGATAACGCCGTCGGATTTCGTCTAAAGTATTTTGTTTTGTGGGATCGGCAATTGCGATCGCAATTTGTTTACTTGACCAATCTTCCCGAAAAACATCTACAATACACCAGTCAGCTAGGGTAGGAACTGCTAGATTAGCCACACTTTTCAAAGCGATTTCATAATCGAATGAGGCAGCGAGTAAGGTGCTGGCTTCGACTAAAAATTTTTGTGTCGTTTCAACTCGTTTGCGTTCGCTAATATCCTCAATAATGCCTAATGCATACTTTGGTTGTCCTTTATCATCCCAAACTGCTGATGAAGTTAAGTTTACCCAAACAATGGAACCATCTTTGCGGATGTAGCGCCTCTCTAGGGAATAACCACTAATTTCTTTTGCTAAAACTCGCCGAGCATTTTCCCAATCAACTTCTAAGTCGTCAGGGTGGGTAATTTCCTGGAAGTTCATCTGGATTAACTCTTCATGGCTATACCCAGTAATCTCGCACAGGGCAGGATTCACCTGAATAAATCGTCCATCCAACGCTACCAGAGCAATGCCTACAGCTGCCTGGTTGAACATTGCCCGGAATCTTTCTTCGCTTTCCCGCAAGGCAACTTCTGTTTGCTTTGCTGCTGTCACCTCTGCCAAAATAATCCCAATACCTATGGTTTCTCCCATTGCGTTGTTGACTGGGTAATAGTTGCCCAGCCAGTAGCCGTAACGTTCTGGTTGTTCCCTTGTCTTACCACTGATTTCTACATTCAGCAGGGGTTCTCCAGTATCTAACACGCGCTGTAACTGTTGCTCCAACTCAACCGCCATCGCTGGCAACACTTCCCCAAATTTGCATCCTAGATGTTCTTCGATGGTCAAACCGTTAATGTCAGCGAAAACTTGATTAATTCGGATATATCGCAGTTCCCGATCTAAAAAGCATACGGCAACGGGAGCAGCACCTAAGAGCGCATCTAGAAGAGATAGAGATTCCGCATAATGGACTAAAGCCTTGTGGATATCTCGATAAAGTCGGGCATTTTCCACTGCTAAGGCAGCACGATGGCTAATATCTGTTGCTAAAGTTAGGTCAGTGCGATCGTAGCGACGGTCTGATTCGGTGCTGATAAAGCTAATAGTGCCGAGGACTCGCCCTTGTGCAATTAACGGCACAATCATCACAGACTTCATCCCCAATTGCCGAGCAAGTTCTAAGTGTTCTTGATTCTGAGTACTTGCCACTAATAGCGAGTCAGATACCTCTGAGATTAATTCGCTTTGCCCGGTTTGCAGTACTTTAGTAATTGCACTTGCACCTTTGTAATCTATTGCATACTCCTGAAGTTTACGCGCCAACTCCGCTTTGGATGGGTCTGTATGGGCAATGGGTAGGCGGCGAATAGAACCATCTTCATTTAAAATATCAACGCTACACCAATCAGCAAATTGGGGAACTGAGATTTTAGCGATTTGTTTTAAAGTTTCTTCGTAATCTAGCGAAGTAGAGAGAAAATTACTAATTTCGGCGATATAGCGGAGTCTTTCCTCAGCCTGCTTACGCTCTGTAATATCAAGAACAAAAAAAGCTCCTCTATCTACAGTCCCTTCAAAATGGCTTCCACCTATCAAAATTGACAAGCGTGAGCCGTCTTTACGGACATATTCCTTTTGATATGGTGTGCAAAAGGAACTGTCTTGAAATTGAGTCAGTGCTTGCTGATCGAGTAGTATGTATTCTCTAGGAGTTAGGTCTTGCCAGCGAAGTGTTCCCGCAAGTAATTCTTCACGGGTATAACCCACCATATTCAGCAAGGCATCGTTAGCATCTGTAATCCTACCGTCTCTATGCCAGAAGCCAATACCAATCATATTGGACTCAACCACGCTGCGAAACTTCGCTTCGCTTTCTTGCAGTGCTTGCTCAGTTTGTTTCAGTTGAGTAATATCAATTGAACTAATGCCTACTCCTAATAACTGCCCATCCGGTAAACACACCGGATAATAGCTGACAAGACCATAACGATACACTCCAGGCGGATATGTTTCACCGCTCACTTCCTGGTTGAGTAAGGGCTGCCTGGTTTGCATCACTTGCTCAAAAACAGGCTCAATTTGCGCTGCCCATTCCGGTAGTACTTCCCTAAAGGTGCGACCAATATGTTGACTTTGCGGTACACCATTGGTAGCTGCTAACGCTTCATTAGCATGAATGTAGCGAAGTTCAGTATCGAGAAAAGCCAGCGCCACAGGTGAACTAGTAACCCAAGCATTGAGTAACGCCAGAGATTCATCTTTTTGCTGAACGGCTTGCTGAAGTTCCTGGTGTAACGTAGCTTTTTCTAGTTCTGCCTGCTTGCGCTCAGTAATATTCACAGCCGCACAAGTAATACCCTGAATGCTATTGTCTACATCTTTTAGCGGTTCAACCAACAAATCGTAGTAGCGGTTTTCTCCACCAATTGTCAGATAAACCTCTTCACGGGTTGAAACACCAGTCTCTAGTACCTTCTGCTTAATTGCTGTCAATTGCTCTGCTACTAAGGCTGGAAACAATTCATCATCAGACTTACCCAGCATTTCCTCAACAGTGTCTAGACCTTGAGGATTATGAATCCACTGATATCGTAAATCTCGATCCTGTTGAAAGACTACAATATCTGAACTACTTAACGCTAATCGAAATAGCTCCTCACTAACTCTCAGCTTTTGGAGATTTCCATCAGCCCGTCTTTTAGCAGTCTTTAATGCCTCACATAGGATACTAAAGAGCAATCCTTGTAATGCAAACAACCCAATTTGCACAAAATTGGATAAGTCAAAATTCAACTCATAAGCTGGGGGGAGAAAGAAGTAATCGCTCAGTAACGCAGACAAGGAAGTTGCTAACAGCCCTGATTTCAAACCACCATACCAAGCACTCACCATTACAGCGCTAAAAAACAGCAAGAAAGGAGTTCCATTCATGCTTAACCAGGGGTCTAGCATCAACATCAGCACTAATGCAAGTGCGACAATTAATACAATAATGCCATAACGCAGTAACCGAGAATAATGAATATGGGGCATGAAAATGTTTTGGAACAACCAATACTTATTGCAAAGGCTGTATATACCCTAAGCTAGTTTGCAAATTTTAGTAATTTATCTCCAGATAGATTTTTATTTATTTAGAAAACTTCTTTTGTGAGAGGTTAATTACCTGGTAATATAGTATTCAAAGCTAAAAGTTATCACTAATCTTCCATATCCATAAGATCATTTTGCTGCTCATAAATACTCAACTCCAATAAATGCAGTGGCCTAAATTTATAACAAATGCCAAATTAAAGATGATTTTAAATATCCGATAAGTAATCGGACAAGATTAATTACACAAAAATCTGGGCTGAAATCCTTGACTGGCAAAGAATTGGTAAATAACTAATATGTAATTAATTCTGTCCAGGTACTTACAATACGGTTCGGATAAGGTTTTTTGATGACACGCCCTAGATCGCGTCTCTAGCCTTAACCGAATCCTATTGCAGGTACTTATGTCTTCTGGTTTCATCTCAAACACCAAATCTGACTTTGCAAGGTAGGTGAAATAAAATTAATCACAATCAGCCAGAGAATCTTATTTCACTGTCGATTTCCAATATCTTAAATTTCAAAGTATTTTATCTTAGTTTCTTTAAAATATGAATTCTTTTGACATCCTTCAGGACTGCTACCAATTTTTCAATATGTGCTGCTTCATGAGTTGCCATTAAAGATATTCTGATCCGACTTGTGGGCACTGTGGGGGGACGAATTGCTGGGGCAAAAATGCCAGCATCTCTTAACTGTTTTCCAGCTTTGAGGGCATCTGTCGCACTGGGCAATTGAAAACATAATATAGGTGATTCTGAAGGCAATAATTTTAGATTAGGTAACTGTTGTTGCAGCAAATTTTTCAAGTAATGTACATTTTGCCACAATTGGGCCCGGCGTTGCGGTTCTTGTTGCACTATTTTGATTGCTGCTAAAGCCGCAGCTGTATCAGCAGGTGAAAGCCCAGTGGTGTAAATCCAAGTGGGTGCGCGGTTCCGCAAAAAATCAATTAGGGCGCTACTTCCTGCTACATACCCGCCTAGACTACCTAAAGCTTTACTCAACGTCCCAACTTGAATTAACTGTTTTCCTGTACATCCAAAATGTTCGACACACCCAGCGCCAGTTTTTCCTAGTACCCCAGTCGCATGAGCTTCATCAACTAGCAGCATACAGCTAAACTCATCAGCGATCGCCAACAGTGCTGGCAACGGACATAAATCGCCATCCATGCTGAAGACAGTATCAGTAAGAATCAAACAGCGTCGGTAGTTTTGTCGCTGTTGACTCAACTGAGTTTTTAATACTGCGATATCACAATGTGGGTATTCCACAAATACTGCACCGCTAAGAATCGCTCCATTTTTCAGACTGGAATGATTGTACTGGTCAGAGAAAATTAAATCACGCTTGCCAACGAGGGCGGTAATTGTACCCAAATTGGCTAGATACCCGGAACTAAATACCAAGGCATCTTCTGTTTGTTTGGTAGATGCGATCGCCTCCTCTAATTCCCTGTGTAATTCCCGGTTACCACTGAGTAATCTAGAACCAGTACTACCAGTGCCAAATTCTGCGATCGCAGCAGTTGCGGCTGCCATCAATCGCTCATCCCCAGTCAATCCCAAATAGTCATTGCTAGCAAAATTAATTACCTCTTGCCCAGCTAGAACCACCGTTGCACCCGGACACCCGTGAATTGTTTGTACTGAACGATACCAGTCAGCCCGATGAATCGTTGCTAAGGAATGTTCTAGCCAAGCATAAGGATCGGTGGGCATTGGGGGAGTGGGGAGTGGGGAGTAGGGGAGGCAGGGGGAGAATAACAAATGACAAATGACAAATGACAAATGACAAATGACAATTAAACTTGTTCGCTGCTGAGATGAGCGATCGCTTGTTTAATCCAATCTTCGACGTAGGCATCTTTGGGTAAGCCGATATCTTCACTTACTACATGCAGGGCGTGACTGACCTCATGGGCAGTATATCCCAAGGCGAAGAGAGTCATTTGCACCTCTTCGAGAATTCCCGGTGCTGGGCCACCTGTGGCGACGAAGAACCCGGCTGATTTGCGCCACTCGACTAATTTGCTTTTCAGTTCCAAACAGATGCGTTCAGCGATTTTCTTACCGACACCGGGAGCCTGAATTAAGATTTGTGTATTGCCAGCGATAATTGCTTGGACTAAATCTGGTAGTTCTAGAGTGTCCAGGAGTGCGATCGCTAAGGCTGCACCAATACCGGTGACAGTCAGCAAATGGCGAAATAAATCGCGTTCGGATGGCGAAGCAAAGCCATATAGTAACGGCACTTCTTCACGAATTTGGAAATGGGTAAAAATTTGCGCCACTCCTCCCGACTCTGGTAACTGGTTTGCTAGCCGTTGAGGAACTTGCAAATCATACCCCAAGCCATTCACTTCCAAAGTCAGAATCACACGATTAGCGCCAATTGTTTGGATACCAGCGACTATACCTTTTAGATAACTAATCATTACAAGAGACCAAAATAATTTAAGCCTTCGATAATTCCACCTGCACAAAAACATGAAGCCAGGTAGCGGCGGTCAGCAGGATACTCATTGTGCCATTGGAGTAACTCTTTTCGGGCATTCCCCACAATGATTCCCCGTTCGTTGCCTACAGCAAATAAAGCAATATCATTACCTGAATCACCACAGACAACTGTTTGTTCTGCTGCAAATTTCCACTTCTGTCGTAAAAACTGCATTGCCTGACCTTTATCGCTGCTATGGGGTACAATGTCAAGGTCAATACCGCTACTGTAGATTAACTTTACATTTAATTTACATTTCTGCAACTCTGCTTCAAGTTGTGGTAGAACATTCGCAGATACATCTTGTTCCAGAAAAAAACTCACTTTAAAGGGCCGCTGTTCTGAATCTGGTTGCCGAACTAGCTCAGAATATTTTTTAGTAATAGATAATACCGTTTCCCGTTCCCATCCCGGTGAGAGAATTTCTGACCAATCTGAGTCTGGAGTATCAGTACCATCAAGGTAAATCTCTGTACCCACAGAAAGGACTAGGGCATCCGGTTGCAAGAGATTTTTTTGAGCTTGGAGTTCTTTGTAAAGTACAGGCGATCGCCCAGTAGAATAAACTATTTTCGTACCGTATTCTTGGCGATGTTGACTGAGCAATTGATTTAATTCTGCTAAAGCGCTGTCATCACCCACAGTGCGATAAACCAGGGTGTCATCCAAATCAGTTACAAAAAGAAATGGCTTCATAATTTTTATGTACCTCAAGCTAAGTAGTTGGCAAAACTCCTGAAAATCTGAAGACTGGCCAGATGCAATACGCGGACACGGATTCTTGACCATGCGTTCGGAGATAATTTACCAGATTTTAGTTCTGATGTATTCTTACCAGTGCAATAATTCTTTGCAAGAGCAAAAAATAGACTTTTTCTGTGTCTAGTTAATCAAAACCCAGATGCATATAAATCTTCGCTCCATAAAAGAGGTTGACTTTGATTTTATCTACAATGTGACAAATGGCTGTATGAAAATAATTTTGCGTGATTTTAAAATCCTTGTAGACACACGAAATTGGATTTCGTGCTATTTGTCTAAATTCCTATTCCTCAAATGAAGAATAAATCTTCTCAAAGCTAGGTGAGAAAATTTTTGGGCTGCGCTAGTCTCAATACTGGCAGTGAATGCACTTTTGTTGCCCACGCTGCTATGTAAGGGAAATCATTAATGCTTGAACATAATATCATCGTCGTTGGAACATCAGCAGGTGGAGTTGAGGCGCTGACTTATCTAGTCAAGAATTTGCCGGCCGATCTCAATGCTGCTGTAATTATAGTTCTTCATGTATCCAGTCACAGCACGAGTGTTCTGCCAAAAATATTAAGTCGCGCTGGCAACTTACCAGTGTCTCACGCTCAGGACGGCGAAGCTATTGTTCATGGTTGGATTTATGTCGCTTTGCCTGACTACCACTTACTGGTAGAAGAAGGATATTTGCGTTTGACGCGGGGAGCAAAAGAAAACCGTTCTCGTCCCGCCATTGATCCATTGTTTCGCAGTGCAGCACGAACCTATGGGCAGCGAGTGATTGCTGTGCTACTAACAGGTATGCTTGACGACGGCACGGCGGGACTAATGGCTGTAAAAATGCGGGGCGGTGTGGCAATTGTCCAAAATCCCGACGATGCTTTGTTTCCTGATATGCCACGTAATGCGATCAATACAGCACTTCCGCCTGCTATGAGGTACGCACACAGTCTCAAAAGTTAGG
>JAHCSU010000210.1 GCA_023522315.1 Nostoc sp. CCCryo 231-06 | reverse complement strand
CACGGTCAGATCGGGTTGTATCCAGCTAATCTTAGTCACTCCTTTGGTTGGGATCGCGAAGCCGAGTTTTTACAACTCTATTTAGATCCAGAAATATTTAGGCAAATCAGTGAAGAAACTTGGGGGAACGACCGTATTGAATTTATTCCTCAACCGTCAGCACTGAGCGACCCCTTAATTGTACAGTTTGGTTTGGCGCTGAAGATGGCTCTTGAAACCGACGGTTTAGATAGCCGTCTCTACGCAGACTCCATGACGCAGGCTTTAGCTACGCATCTTTTATTTCAATACTCAACGCGAAAGCCAGCAGTTTTACCTCAAGGCAGCTTATCACAGCAGCCACTTAAACAAATTATTGACTACATTCAAGAGAACTTAGACCAGAATGTAAGTTTAGCTGAACTCGCCGAGATTGTTAAACTCAGTCCCTATCATTTCGCCCGTTTGTTCAAGCAATCTACAGGCTTACCCCCTCATCAATATCAAATTAAATGTCGAGTTGACCGTA
>JAHCSU010000021.1 GCA_023522315.1 Nostoc sp. CCCryo 231-06 | reverse complement strand
TTAACATATTTTGGGCTGTTTTTATCGGATTTTTCTTAACATTCAACACTTTTGAAATTGACCATATCATTCCTAAGTCGAAAGGCGGAAAGAATGAGTATAAAAATATCCAATTACTTCACCGACATTGCCACGACGAAAAGACTGCTAGGGATGGTAGTCTCGGTACAAAATCTGACTGCAATAGCGTCAAACCTACGCCCATAAAATTGGGTAATAGAGGTATCAATGAAAATGACCTTATTACTGAGGAGCCGGATGAGGTGAAAGTCTCACGTCCGGTTCTCGTGAGGGAATCGCTTAGTTTACCAAAATCCCACGCCTTGAAGCGTGGGATTGTCAACATAATTCGTAGTTGTAATCAGTGCTTGCTCTGCCCCTCTTAATTACGTTAGCGACACGAGAAAGCGAGTCTGCGACTCTTACAGAGAAGCAAGCTACGCTTTTAGCGTTCGCACGAGAGCGTCATTACGAATTAGTAATTATTGAGCAAAGCTTTGCCCACCTTACTCAACTTAATGATGGTGGTGATGATGATCATGCCCAGCTAGTTGGGGATTAACTGCCAAAGTTTGCTCTGACAACAACTCTGCAATATGAGCATCAGCCCATTGGGCTACCATTGCCAAAAATTCTGGATGATCGTTAACGCAAGCCATTTGCACGTAGTTCGTACCAGGATGCTGTTTCTCTAAAGCATGGATGATATGGTGTACATCCAATAAAGTTTCGTGGTTTTCTGTGGCAAAGCCAATTGGCATAAAAATTACCACTTTTGCACCCAGTTGAATCAGGTTATTTGCCGCTTGCTCTGCATTTGGCTGTGTCCAATCAATTAAGGGCGTATCATGATTGAGCCAACCTACCGAGATTAACGGATAGCGGTTAATCAACTTATCCCGAACTAAATCGTACATTGCTTCACTTTCGGCAATCCCAGAAGTAAAGCCTTTAGCTTTATGGGGACAGCCGTGGTTCATTAGCACAATACCAATTTGAGAAGGTAGATAAGCGCCTGCTAACTCAGCAATTTTCTCCTCAACCAGATGAGCCATCAAATCGATGTAAGCTGGTTCGTTGAAGAAAGAAGGAATGTAGCGCTGTGCTTTAACCCAGTGTTCTTCACCATCAGTCAACTCAACGAGAGCATTGTTAACTTGCTCGATCGCAATACCACTGGTAAAGATAGAATCAACAACCAGCAGTGGATAGATTAGTAGCTTCTCGAAGCCTTGGTTTTTGACTTCTGCTAAGACTTGATTAGGTAGAAAAGGGGCGCAGAAGTTGAAAGCCTTGAAAACTTGAACCTTATCACCCCATTTTTCTTGTAGTTGCTTCTCAATGCCAGCACGCTGCTGTTCAAATATGGCATTGTGTGGGGAAATAAAATCGTGGTGTGTATGTCCCCACTCATGGCGGTCAAATAATGCCAAAAGCTTTGCCAGTGGCGGATAAATCCAGGTTGGTACTGGTGCAAATTTGGCTGTCAGTAGATTTAAAGCCTGTTCGTTATAGTTGGCGAAATCTTCGTAGCTTTCGACTTCGCCGTAGCCCATAAGCAGTACGGCTACACGGTCTTTACCTGATAATTGCTCGTGGGTGTGTTGTACTTTTTCCGGCGTGGCAACCACAATTAGTTCCTCAATATAACCAGAGTGCAGAGAATAAAATAAGGGAATAGCTTACACATTTCCCTTCCCTTACTTGTAACTTATTATCCCATCCAGGGGGATATGATAGGTGGGAAAATCAAAATAATACATCAAAAGACATACTTTTATTATTACTGCATAGATAAAAACACTCTAATCAATGGAGTTTCAGTCTGGAGCTACACGAGCTTGTCGAGCTTTGCAAGACATAATTTACTCGTCACTGTAGTATTCACCGAACAGGTTTATTGGTAGGGTAGCACAGCTAGCTGTGCTACCCTACAATGGGATATTTTTTCACTGGAAGTCCGTGACATACCTACACTGTATGCTTGCATACAGTGTAGGCTTCTGTGCGAATTAAACTCAACGAGGTTGTCGCCAACCCCGTTGGTCTTCAAAACCGTGCATGAGACTTTCACCTCACACGGCTCCTCAATAATTTGGTGCTTGTCACGCATACCTCATTACCCATTTATCCGCGACTTTTTCAAGTTTTCTGGTGGGCTTAGGCTCGGCACTATTACAGCCGGATTTTATGCCAGGACTGCCATCATTGGCCTTTTCACCCCGCTTCAGGCTTTGATGGCTAGTCTCAAACCTGGGGGTGATGCTTTCACCGTTGCACCTACGGGGCAGGGTTTGAGGGTTCTAGGATACTGGCTCTCACCTGCATGGTCATTCAGTTATCAAGGTTCAGTACCTTGTGGCTAATCCTCCAGACCCATAAGGGTCTTAGTTTCTAGCCAACGATTCGCACCTCTTCTATGAAGACATTGACTGAGCTTTATTTTGAATCCACGTCATGCCCTGCCGCAGATTTTGAACAAGTACCAGAGAGTATGTTCTACCTTAGTACCGCTAATTAGGACTGGATTTTTAGGTTCTTACACCACATTTTCAACCTATGGCTTTGATACTCTGACTCTATGGCGTAGCAAACGAAAGGCTGCGACGGCCTTTTATTGGGCAGGGAGTGCAGTTCTAGGTTTGGGAGCGGTGATTTTAGGAGTAGCGATCGCCAAGCTTTTCGTAAAGTAATTTGCTCAACTAATAAAAAGGTCTTGATGCAGGGCTATTTCATTCTCATCTAGCCCGCCTCAGAATGAATTCTGAGTCTAATAGCGTGAGAGTGCGCCAGCAATTGCACCTAGACTGATACCAACAGGGGTACGAACCACAGGATTTTGCAGCATGATCACTAGTTCCAGGGTATTAAGTTAGTTAGCAAGACGATCATCGTCAACTAAAATGACAGGAATTGGGCTGGATTCCAATACTGCCTGGGAGACAGAACCCACAAGAACTTCATCCCAAGGCTGATGTCCTCGCTTGCCAATGACAATCTCAGCAACTCGATAGTCCTGAGCAACACGAATAATTTCCTCTGGAATTGAGCCTGTAACCGCAATGAACTTATGACGGATGTCTGCTAAAAGTCGTTGAGATTTTTCTCGCAGATGCTCTACTCCTTGAGGATCGTTGGTGCGAATGATATGCAATACAATTACTTCGGCATCACTACGACGGCCAAGTTCAGCAGTTTTAATCAATACCTGACTAGCTAGAGGGGAGGTGTCAACGGCAGCTAGTATGACAATCCGACGGGCGATCGCTACCTTTGTGGGATCAACCTCACCCTTCTCTAACAATTTTGGTGCAAAGGTGGGAATTGCCCAAGCTCCCAAAGGTGCAGTCACCAGGATAGATAAAGCTGCAACAGCTAAAATTGTCTCTCCACCCTGAATCCCCTGTGCTAGTGGAATCGCCCCGATTGCCGCTTGAACGGTGGCTTTAGCAGAGTTCCCTGGCAGCAAAAATAGTCGCTCCCGACGATTCCAGTTACTCCCCAATGTAGACAAATACCATCCGAAAGCGCGGCCAATCAGCGTCCCAATTGCCAAAATTACCAATCCTGGAACAAGAGTTTTTTCTAACACTTGTAGTTGAATACTTGCCCCTAGCAACACAAACAAAATGATTTCTGCTACAACCCACAGGCCATCGAAGCCAGAACGCAAACGTCGTGCTAAAGGAGCATCCAACTCAATCAAGAAAAATCCTGTCGCCATCACTGCCAGATAGCCAGAGAAGAAGGGGAATTTTTCTGCCAGCACTACCAGTAACAACGCTAAACTCGCTGCAATTAGGCTATCCTGCACCGCATTTTGAGTCCAGTTCTGCTTCGCTAGCAACAACACTAAAAGCCGTGCTGTCACTAAACCCAGCACGACTCCCAAAACAATTTGGCAAATAATTTGAATAGGTAGGAGTTGAACTGCGCTCAGGGTGATGCCAAAAGGCAATGTCACAGACGAAGTTGCGCCTTGTGCCAAAAAATTCAGTAACAAACTAAACACTAGTAGTAGTAACACATCTGATAGGGCGCTGCCGGTGAGGATGGCATCGGGAATTCCTTTGGTAACTCCCCAACCCAGACTTTTCAATCGCAGCATCCCTGGTACAATCACCGCAGGCGACTCAGCTCCAATGATACAACCCAGCAGTAGCCCCGTGGGAAAGTCGAACTTTAAAATCCATATAGCAGCTATGGCAATAACTACGGCTTCACAAGCCGCAGGGAGAAACCCTAATCGCAGTGCTACTGTTCCTTGTTGTACCAGTTTTTCTCGGTCTAACCCTAACCCCGCCTTCATCAAAATTACCATGACAGCGATCGTTCGCAAAGGAGCAGACGCAGGCAAGACTTCAGGTGCGATCGCATCAGCAACTTGTGGCCCTAGTATAATTCCTACCAAAACCATGCCTACTAGTGCAGGGGCTTTCAGCCGTCGGGCAATCTGTCCCACAAAAAAGCCGATTAGCAAGATTAAGATAAAACTTTGTAGCATCACGCAATTTCCAAAATAATTAAATGGGCAAGCGTGACTTGCTAACAGAAGTTTTCAGCCAATAGCCCTATTCTTCCTCAGCAAGCCAGAAGAATAGGAGCCATCAGCCTTTTTTTCAAGTGTAAGTTATAAGCTTGATTAGGCGGTTGTGGCGAGCTCCATCGCCTTATGATTACTTTATAGCATTTACGCAACTGGCACAATCAGTCTCGGAGCATAGGTGAGTGTTTGGAACTGCAAATCAAGAACCTATCCCACTAATAAGATTTGTGCTAAAAAGTTGACTGTCAACTGTCAACTGTCAACTGCCAACTGCCAACTGTCAACAGATGAACATCATTATTTGCCCTGGAATGCACGATCCAGCCTTGACCCAATCCTTTATATCGGGATGGTTAGATATTTATAATGGCTCAATTCCTGAAAATAAAGCTAATATACTGGTTTTTCCGGGTAAAGATTTTTCGAGTTTGTCAGCTTTACAGATTTTGGAGTTTTTGCGCGTTAGCGTAGCTCACCGTAGGTATCGCCTAATCAACTCTCTAGAATCACCAATTATATTCATTAGCTTTAGTGCTGGCGTAGTTGGGGCAATAGGGGCAGCGCATTTGTGGCAACTCTTGGGTGGTCGTGTCAAAGCGTTTATTGCTATAGATGGATGGGGAGTACCACTCCAGGGTAATTTCCCTATTCATCGGATGAGTCATGATTATTTCACCCATTGGAGTTCTTGTTTGCTAGGTTGTGGGCAAAATAACTTTTATGCAGAGCCAGCAGTTGATCATTTGTCCATCTGGCGATCGCCCCAAATTGTACAAGGCTGCTGGGTAGATTCATCCATTGAAATTTATCCACCCAAAGGTCGTCTGACAGCAACTGATTTTTTGCTTATGCTGTTAAAGCGCTATGAAGCAAATTAATCCGGACAATGGAGTAAGTAAACAGGAGTTAGGAGTTAGGAGAGACGCGATTAATCGCGTCTGTACAGGAGTTTGGAGTTAGCATTTATTCTCCCCTTTGCCCCATGCCCCATCTACCCAAAGTATCTAATGTTTCCAACTGAACCATCTGCTGTTAATAACGGGTTTAGCGCACTGCTAAAAAACCGTGGTTTTATGCTCCTGTGGATTGGGCAATTGGTGTCCCAGTTAGCAGATAAGGTCTTCTTTGTTTTAATGATTGCTCTGTTAGAGAACTACTCACCGCTTCCTGGGTTGGCACAAAACTCGATGTACTCAACCTTGATGCTGTCGTTTACAATACCAGCAATTTTGTTCGGCTCTGCCGGTGGTATCTTTGTTGACCGCTTGCCAAAAAAGCTGATTATGGTCGGCTCAGACATTGTGCGTGGACTGTTAACACTGTGTCTTCCCCTTTTGCCACGAGAATTCCTGATTCTGTTAATTCTTACTTTTGCCATTTCCTCTGTGACACAGTTTTTTGCACCAGCTGAACAAGCAGCCATTCCCTTGTTGGTGAAGCGAGAAAATTTGTTGGCAGCCAATGCGCTGTTTAGCAGCACAATGATGGGAGCTTTAATTGTTGGCTTTGCTATAGGAGAGCCGATTTTGAGTTTGGCGAAAAGCTTGATGGGAGAACAATACGGTCAAGAGATTGTAGTTGGTGGATTATACATATTATCGGCTGCAATCATGCAGCCAATTAAGTTTAAAGAACCAAAACTCTCAAAGGAACATCAAGCATCAAATAACCCTTGGGCTGAATTCACTGAGAGCCTGCGCTATCTCAAGAAAAACCGTTTGATATTGAATGCCATGCTGCAACTGACAACTTTATATTGTGTGTTTGCAGCCTTAACGGTGCTGACAATTCAATTAGCCGAGGAGTTTGGTCTTAAAGAAAAACAGTTTGGCTTTTTCTTGGCAGCAGCAGGCGTGGGTATGGTATTTGGTGCGGCGATTTTAGGTCACTGGGGTGATAAATTGCATCATAAACCCCTACCTTTAATTGGATTTTTGATAATTGCACTAGTTTTAGGGGTGTTCACTTTTACGCACAACTTATTACTGGCGCTAGGACTCTGTGCATTTTTGGGTGTAGGTGCTTCCCTAATTGGCGTACCCATGCAAACTTTAATTCAACAGCAAACACCATCTACCATGCTCGGCAAAGTATTTGGCTTTCAAAATCATGCCGTTAACATAGCTCTGGCGTTACCTCTGGCCATTACTGGGCCATTAACTGATGCTCTGGGCTTGCGAACTGTACTGGTAGCAATGAGTATTGTTGTCGTAGTTGTCGGTGTTTGGGCTTGGCAAAATACCCGCAAAGTCTTGCAAAACGTAATTTAATTAATGTAGGCTAATAGTCTAGGTTTATATTTAATATAAAAATTAATAAGATTTTGATTGAAGTTTTCAATTAAAATGAAATCTTAAATACAGAAATCAGCATTAACTTTAGCTATAGTCTGAGGTTTGACCGTGCGTTCACAAAGTGTCTCCGCAGGAGAATCGCTTTCCCAAATCAGTCTCCCACAAATCGAGAATCACAAACAGTCTCGTGCTTCTAGCCCCCCAGTCGTGCCCAAACGTGCATCTGGCGGTTTTGCTCTGCTTGACAGTCTTCATCGCCACGGCGTTGATTATATTTTTGGTTATCCTGGTGGAGCAATTCTACCAATTTACGACGACCTGTATAAGGTGGAAGCAACTGGTGCTATGAAGCACATTCTAGTGAGACACGAACAAGGCGCAGCCCACGCCGCCGATGGTTACGCCCGTGCAACTGGGAAGGTAGGAGTATGCTTTGGCACTTCTGGCCCAGGAGCAACTAACTTGGTGACAGGCATCGCCACCGCCTACATGGACTCAATCCCGATGGTTGTAGTCACGGGACAGGTAGCACGCCCATCGATTGGTACAGATGCGTTTCAGGAAACCGATATTTACGGGATTACGCTACCAATCGTGAAGCACTCCTATGTAGTGCGTGACCCTAAAGATATGGCGCGAATTGTCGCCGAAGCCTTCCACATCGCTAGCAGTGGGCGTCCGGGGCCAGTTTTGATTGATGTCCCCAAAGATGTAGCTTTAGAAGAATTTGACTATGTGCCTGTAAAACCAGGTTCAGTGAAGTTACGCGGTTATCGTCCCACAGTGAAGGGAAATCCCCGGCAAATTAATGCCGCGATCCAGTTGATTACTGAAAGTCGCCGTCCTCTACTATATGTCGGTGGTGGTGCGATCGCAGCTAGTGCCCATGAAGAAATCAAAGAACTAGCTGAATTATTCAACATCCCTGTCACCACAACCTTAATGGGGATCGGTGCATTTGACGAACATCATCCCCTAGCTTTGGGAATGTTGGGGATGCACGGCACTGCTTACGCTAACTTTGCCGTTAGTGATTGCGACTTGCTGATTTGCGTCGGCGCTAGATTTGACGATCGCGTTACAGGTAAGTTAGACGAATTCGCCTCCCGCGCTAAAGTCATTCACATCGACATCGATCCCGCAGAAGTCGGCAAAAATCGCATTCCCGAAGTGCCCATCGTCGGCGATGTGCGGAACGTGTTAGTAGACTTGTTGCGTCGTTGCAAAGAAACAGGCGTTAAGGCTACACCTAATCAAAACCAAGAGTGGTTAAATCTAGTTAACCGTTGGCGCGAAGAATATCCTCTAATAGTGCCGCACCATCCCGACAGCATTTCACCCCAAGAAGTGATTGTAGAAGTCAGTCGCCAAGCACCCCAAGCTTTCTATACCACAGATGTAGGACAGCATCAAATGTGGGCAGCACAATTCCTGAAGAACGGCCCAAGACGCTGGATTTCTAGTGCTGGTTTGGGAACGATGGGTTTTGGCTTACCTGCGGCAATGGGCGCTAAAGTGGCATTTCCTGATGAAGAAGTCATTTGTATTAGCGGTGATGCTAGTTTCCAAATGTGTTTGCAGGAATTGGGAACTTTAGCACAGTATGGCATAAATGTCAAGACATTAATTATTAATAACGGCTGGCTAGGGATGGTGCGCCAGTGGCAGCAAGCCTTCTATGGTGAGCGTTACTCATCCTCAGATATGGAAGTAGGGATGCCAGACGTAGAGTTATTGGCAAAAGCTTATGGCATTAAGGGTATGGTAATCCGCGATCGCAGTGAATTAAAAGATGCGATCGCGGAAATGCTAGCACACAAAGGCCCCGTGATATTGAATGCCCTCGTCACCAGAGAGGAAAACTGTTATCCAATGGTAGTCCCTGGTAAGAGCAACGCTCAAATGGTCGGCTTGCAGAAGCGATCGCCGAAAGCAGCAGCAGAGCCGGTGTATTGTAGCCACTGCAATGCAAAAAATGCTCCTACCCACAACTTCTGTGCTGAGTGTGGGACGAAGCTGTAAGCTGTAACGCTTTTTGATAATTCAGACTAGAGAGGTAGGGGAGCAAGGAGAAGGGGAGAAAAATGCTAAAATTCCCCCTACTTCCTGCCCCCTTTCTTCTTGCGTAGGTGTCGCTTAATCTTCCAGATTAGGTTGAGCTAAAACGATATTTCCTAAGTAATTCACTAAATCGCTTTGACTGGAGAAATCTAACAGCGCCTCAGCTAAGTCTTCTAGTTGAGTGAGGTACAAGAACCCCACCCCCAACCCCCTCCCCGCTCTTCGAGAGG
>JAHCSU010000209.1 GCA_023522315.1 Nostoc sp. CCCryo 231-06 | reverse complement strand
GCCAGCGTTTTGGTATTGATGTTCTTACTTTTGAACAGCATCCTGTCCCTTAATTCACATAAGGCGTATTGTCAAAAATTGGCAAACTTCTGCCACAGTGTAGTAGTGCAAGAAGTAAGTCTAGGTTCAATATTTAAATTGCATAATTAGGGCGGCCAAGATGCCATTGGTGTCAACTTAAGCTAAAAGTAGCTTAACTGTTAACTGACTCACCCGCCTCGAACTAAAGTTCAAGGCTAATAGCTAAAGTCTAGTTCAGTAGACTAAAGATTTTTAGCTATATTTATTCATCTCTGGGATGACTTTTGCTATTAGCAAGTAACTGAAGTTCCTTGCAGGATATAAATCTTAGATTAAGTTGACACCTATGACAAGATGCCCACCCCTACAAGAGTTATAGGAATTTTAGAAGCCAATACTAGTACTGCGCTATTTGTCGGACTATTTTGGAGTGGGTATTTTACTCACCCAGTCAATGTAAGATTTAATATTAAACAGCTTAAATTATGGCTTTTCTTAGCTAAGAAACAGCCATGATTGATCAAGCGATGCCTGCGGCGGGCTATGCCTACGCTAACCTTGGCAAACAAATAAAAAACTAGAGGAGAATAGCGCCCAGTTTTAATTTCCGAGTATCCCTCATTGCTCTAACATCAACAATGTGTAGTATTTATCTATTTATCCAAATCTGCCGCTAACGTAATCTTTGGTATCTTGTTGCTGAGGATTGTTGAAAATTAGTTCTGTTGCGTCGTACTCTACCATGTAGCCGTTACGACCTCCTTTTTCTGTAGTTTTAACATTAAAAAAGGCTGTCTTATCAGAAACCCGCGCTGCTTGCTGCATATTATGGGTGACGATAACGATGGTATATTGCTCTTTAAGCTGGTGAATTAGTTCTTCAACCCGCAACGTGGAAATAGGGTCGAGAGCAGAGCAAGGTTCATCCATTAATATAATTTCAGGTTGGACTGCGATCGCACGAGCAATACATAACCTCTGTTGTTGTCCACCAGATAAAGACGAACCACTTTGTCGCAGTTTATCTTTTACTTCCTCCCACAAAGCTGCTTGTCGCAAACTGCGTTCTACCAGTTCATCCATGTTACCTTTGTAGCCGTTGATTTTGGCTCCAAAAGCAATATTGTCATAAATTGATTTTGGAAAAGGGTTTGGTCTTTGAAACACCATCCCAATCCGACGACGCACCTCTACAGGATCAATGTCGGATGCATACAAGTTTTTATCGTAAAAAAGTATTTTACCTTCTGCCCGAAATGACTCAATTAGGTCATTGAGGCGGTTATAGCATCGCAACAAGGTACTTTTACCACAACCAGAAGGGCCGATAAAGGCTGTCACCTGATTTTTTGGAATATCTAGCCAGATATCTTTCAAGGCTAAAAATTTGCCGTAGTAAACGTTGAGGTTTTCGGTGCGTAAAACGGTTTGAGTATCGGTCACTGTGCTAATATTGCTAGCCATAAATTAAGTGTAGTATTAGTTTTAGCGATACAAATCCGCTATGTAGATGCTATTTCACTAAGCTTTCTTGCGAGTTGCCCAGCGAGCGATGATACTTGTGATTAGAACCATCAATACCAAAATCAAAGATGCTGCCCAAGCTAGTGACTGCCAATTTTTAAACGGAGAAATAGCATATTTGTAAACCAAAACAGCAAGGGAAGCTGTAGGTTCAAATAAGCTACCTGGCCAAAAATTGGAAAATAGCGCGGTAAATAGTAAAGGTGCAGTTTCTCCAGATGCTCTGGCGATCGCTAGGGTTGCCCCAGTTACAATAGCTGGTAGGGCTGCTGGCAACACTACTTGACTAACTGTTTGAAAGTTAGTTGCTCCTAACCCTACAGATGCTTGTCGCAAATCTTGCGATACTAACTGCAAGGCTTCATCAGTGGTTCGGACAATAATTGGCAACATCAAAATTGCCAGTGCAAACCCTCCACCTAGAGCAGAGTATGATCCTAAGTTTAACTTTACCAGTGTCAAAACTACAATGCCATAGGCAAATACTCCAGCAATAATTGAGGGGACTCCACTCAGAACGTTAGCTGCAAAACGTACCCATCTCGCTACATTGGCCGAGCTAAATTCTGTGATGTAAATCGCCGCCAAAACACCAAATGGGATACTAATTAGGGCAGCAATTCCTACCATTAATAGTGTACCCAAAATTGCATTACCAAAGCCTCCTCCTTGTTGTAAAGCTTTGGGTGGCAGTTCAAAAAATAGGTTGGGACTCAAACTGCTAAAGCCTTGAATAATGACGTAAGAAAGTACTGCTAGCAAAGGCACAAGTGCCAATACCCCACAGATAAATGCGACTACAGTCATTACTGTATTAAACAATGTCCTTTGAGACATAGCAGCGCGAGTTAGGCTGCGCTCTGGAAAACTAGAAGTCATAATTCAATCCAAAACTAAGCTACAGTCGCTTGACTCTCAGAACGACAAACTCGGCCATGATATTGACTACCAAGGTCAAGAAGAATAGAACTAAAGCAGCATACATTAAAGCCGAAACTTGCAACCCACTAGCTTCTGAAAATTGATTTGCTAGTAGAGAAGAAATCGTATTGCCTGGTGCTAATAGTGAGATACTAATGTTGTTGGAATTACCAATTAACATTGTTACAGCCATTGTTTCTCCCATTGCCCGACCTAGTGACAACATCACAGCGCTAACTATCCCTGAAAAGGCTGCTGGAATCAGAATTTGCAAGATGGTTTCCCATCGGGTTGCTCCTAGTCCTACGGCGGCTTGGCGCAAACTGGGTGGTATAGAAATCAAGGCATCGCGTGATAAAGCTGTGATGATGGGCAAAGTCATAATTGCTAATATGACTCCTGCCGGTAACATTCCTGGCCCTGTAGGGGGGGTGCTAAAAAATGGTATCCAGCCAAAGTAACTATTGAGCCATTTTCCCAAGTTAGTTAAGATAGGCACTAAAACAAAAATACCCCACACGCCGTAGACAACGCTGGGAATAGCTGCAAGCAGTTCTACCGCAAAAACCAATACCAACTTCACTTTTGCGGGTAAAAAATCCTCGCTTAGTACAATAGCAGTACCAACTCCAATCGGTACAGCTATCAGTAGACCGATAAAAGAACTCAAGAGAGTTCCATAAATTTGAGGTAGCACCCCGTAGGTATCATTAACTGGGTTCCAAGTGGTGTTAGCTAAAAAGCTAGCACCAAACTTTTGGATGGCAGGCCAAGATCCAATTGCAACCTGTGAGCCGATCCACAGTAAAGTTCCAGCAACGCCAAAAGCGAAAATTTTAGTTACCGAAATAAAACCCTGATCTAGGGACTTTTCTACATCAGAGCGATTTTTTGTCGCTGATGAAAGGTTTTGAGAATTTGTAGTCATGACTACCGACTTTCACAATTAAATCAGAGGAAAATATGGGAGGCAACCATCTAAACAAAATTGTTGCCTCAT
This sequence comes from Nostoc sp. CCCryo 231-06, assembly GCA_023522315.1. Classification (GTDB taxonomy): domain Bacteria; phylum Cyanobacteriota; class Cyanobacteriia; order Cyanobacteriales; family Nostocaceae; genus Nostoc. The sequence continues at coordinate 3,374 of JAHCSU010000209.1, read as the reverse complement.
CGTCTTTTAAAACTAGTTTAATAACCAGCTTAAAAATTATTCTCTAGAAATGCTTTATGTCTTGGCTGTGGCTACTTGGTAGCGCTAGTACCACTACCAACAGCGATTTTATAGTCTGGACTAATTTGATCGGCAGCCGCAGCCACCTTTGCGATCACGTTTTGGGGTAAAGGAACATACCCTAGTGCCACAGAATTCTTCTGACCCTCAGTTAAAGCGTATTCGATCGCAGCTTCAACTGCCTTAGCTTTTGCCGCATCGGGATATTTCTTGTAAGTTAACAGCCAAGTGTAGGTGACGATGGGATAGGAATCAGCGCCTTCTGGATCGGAAATGAAGACGCGGAGATCAGGCGGTAGAGTTGCTGATGCCAGAGTTTTAGAGGCTGACTCCTCAGTAGGTACAATAAACTGACCGCCTTTATTTTCCAAAGCAGCGAACTTGAGCTTATTTTGTTTGGCATAGCCGTACTCGACATAACCAATAGAACCTTGTGTTTGTTGGATTTGGGCGGTAACACCCTCATTCCCTTTCGCACCAACTCCCACAGGCCAATTGACAGTTTTGCCTTCACCAACTTTAGTCTTCCACTCTGGGCTAATAGCATTAAGGTGTTTTGTGAACACACCTGTTGTTCCGCTACCATCAGAACGATAAACAACTGTGATTGGCTGGTTAGGAAGGTTTACACCTGGGTTAGCCTTGGCAATTTGGGGATCATTCCAAGACTTGATTTTGCCTAGTAGAATATCAGCGTAAAGAGTTCGTGGTAGCTTTAGTTCTGCAACATCGGGCAAGTTGTAAGCTAGCACAATGCTACCAGCAGTTACAGGCAGTAAAATAACGCCCTTATCCGCTGGCACTTTTTGGATTTCTTCATCATTCATGGCAACATCGCTAGCAGCAAAGTCTACAGTTCCTTTGAGAAATTGCTGAACTCCAGCACCGCTACCAACTGAGGCATAGTCAATTCGTAGGTTTGGATATTTTTTGTTTAAGTCAGTAAACCATGTATCATATAGTGGTGCTGGGAAAGACGCACCAGCGCCACTTAATTTGACATTTCCACCCAAATCTAATTTGGTTGTGCTGGAGGCTGTGGTATCTGTAGCAGTGCCAGGGTTGGATGCTGTATTATCTGGGTTTTGCTGTCCGCCACATGCAGCTAGGCTGATTGTCAGTGCTAACACTGAAGCTGAAGCTGTGAGGCGATGAATTTTTATTACACTAAGAGGTGAAGGCATCGCTATCAATTTTTGGGTAACTTTTCAGGTGAGCGCTTCTCAGGATACCCTTAAAGGAGAAAAGTTAAGGTAAAGGATAGGTTAACAAAGCAAAAAAAGTGCTTGTTTTTTTAATGAAGAACAAACACTAGTTTATACTTTTACTTGATAGAATTTATACTGTTCTTTTAGTCACATATTACAAATATTACCACAGTTCATTGCTTACAGATATTTACAAATATTTTGGCGCAGCAAGCCCAGTCCTTAATCAGAATGCGCTTCAGTCAATAAAATTATAGCTATAGACACCTAAGCCATAATTTACAGAACTGAAAAGTTACATACCAAAAAGGCAAAAAAAATATGCTAATTCTTAGAGGTGTCAACACAAATCTTATTTTATTAATACTAATGAATATACTAGTTGCTGTTGGTTTTCCCTTGTGCCTTTCCCTGGTTGCCTGATAAATGTTTGCTGCTTCCAATCAATTACTATGGTCAATGATTGGCTTACTCCTGACAATGGGTGGCACTTTCCTAGAAGCTTATGGCATCACCTTACCTTGGAATTGGAGTAAGCACGGAATTCAGACAATTTCATTAGGTGTCACTTTTCAAGTTGGCGCAGTATTGTTGGTAGGTTGTTTAGGGGGCAAAAATGCTGGTGCGCTCTCACAAATTGCCTATTTAGTCATGGGGTTGACCTTATTACCTGTATTTGCCGATGGGGGCGGTATTGGTTATGTTAAGCTATCTCAATTTGGCTATCTATTAGGCTTTATTCCTGGAGCTTGGATTTGTGGCTTGTTCGCTTTTAAAGCTAGACCTCGACTAGAAACTCTCGCCTTTAGTTGCATCTGTGGCTTGTTAACTCTCCACCTATGCGGTATTAGTTATTTGATTATTAGCTATATTTTTCAGTGGAAAGGCACAGAAAACCTACCCTTGATGCAAGCAATCCTCAGATACTCCTGGTTTGCATTACCAGGGCAACTAAGTGTGGTCTGTGCCGTTACTGTAATAGCATATATATTGCGTCACTTAATGTTTTATTAGCCATAAAGGGGCTAGAGGCTATGGGCTAGAAATTTTATAATTCTTCTAATCCTTAGTCCTTAGTCCCTAGTCCCTAATCCTAGCCCCTAGTTTCATGCGTTTAAAAAATCGTCTTTTCTGGATAGCTGCCTTCATAGCTTTTTTCTTAGATCAAATAACAAAATACTGGGTAGTGCAAACCTTTAGCTTGGGGCAAACACTACCACTCTTACCTGGAATATTTCACTTCACCTATGTCACTAATACTGGTGCGGCTTTTAGTCTGTTAAGTGGGAAAGTAGAGTGGTTGCGCTGGTTATCTTTAGGAGTGAGTTTAGTATTGATAGCGTTGGCCTTGTTTGGCCCAACATTAAATTTGTGGGATCAGTTGGGCTATGGCTTGATTTTAGGTGGAGCTATGGGCAACGGTATTGATCGCTTTGTTTTAGGCTACGTCGTTGATTTTCTTGATTTTCGCCTAATTAACTTTGCTGTATTTAATGTGGCAGATTCATTTATTAGTATCGGTATTGTTTGCCTGTTAATTGCTTCCTTGGAAAAAACACCGACTTCAACTGACAGGTCGCATTAAACTATTAAGCCTGGGATGATTAATCCCAGGCTATTGGTTACTAAAACCCTTGCTCAGTCCTATATGCGAAGACTTGATCTATTGGTTCTGGCGATTTTGAGTTTTTATCTTATACCAGTTCGCATAACTGCTGTAAGAAGTCAAGATGCACTGGCGATCGCTAATGGCAAATTAGTATTCAGATTATTATGCCTCAGCTTTTAATTTAATTACCGACTAGGAGTTGGCGAACTAGAGCCTGGAGTACTGGGAGAGTTCATACCTGGTTCGGTACTGCTGCCAGGAGTACCAGATTCAGGTGAAGTTGAGCTTCCTGGTTCGGTAGTGCTGTCAGGAGTGCCAGGTTCAGATGGGGTAACAGTTCCTGGTGCTGGGCTTAAGTTGCTAGGAGCGCCAGGTTCAGATGGGGTAACCATTCCTGGTGCTGGAGTGGTTTCGGGAATGCCAGATCCAGGTGCTGTCATGCTTCCTGGTGCTGGAGTGGTTTCGGGAATGCCAGATCCAGGTGCTGTCATGCTTCC
>JAHCSU010000208.1 GCA_023522315.1 Nostoc sp. CCCryo 231-06 | reverse complement strand
TATCATAGCTTTCAGTTTTGAGGATGTACCTCATAGCCGCCGGAGGTGCTGTAAGTTTGAAAGAAAGTCGCACACGGCGCTAACTCCTAACTCTATTTCAACGTGGTTCTTGAGGTATATTCAACGGCTGTCCATAACGGTCATATACTAAAACATCCCACTGCCCGTTGTTACTGGATTCAAAAGCAATCCTACTACCATCAGCGCTAATTGTAGGGTTGCGGACTTCAGATTGTAGGTTGTTAGTCAAATTGCGTGATTGGCGTGTTTCCCTGTCGTAGAGAAAAATAGCCGATCGCCCCTGACGGCTAGCACCAAACACAACATAACGACCATCTTGTGAAACGCTAGGATGAGTTGCGATCGCATCAAGGGAGTTTAAACCCGGCAAATCAACCAAATCACGAGTCACCGTATCAAACATATAAACATCTTGGCTACCGCGTCGGTCAGTAATAAAAACAATGTATCTCCCAGAAATTTGGGGGTTTAATTCCGACGCTAAACTATTAAAACTCCGCCCCCCCGGATCAAAGGGATAACTCAAAAGGCGAGGGTAGCCAAAACACCCAGTCAATAAACTTAAGCATAAAAATGCAGGTATAAAAAAAACACGTTTCATATAATTTAGTCATTAGTCATTAGTCAATAGTCTCACAACTCTTAACTCCTAACTCTTGTACAGACGCGATTAATCGCGTCTCTCCTAACTCCTACGGAGGTGAACCTACGGTTGCACCATTAGGAATATCTAACTCAATATTTGGCCCTCGGTCTAAGACTTCAATATCCCACTGACCACGGCTGGCGGTTTCAAAAACAACATAACGTCCATCTGGGCTGATATTTGGTTTTCTGACCCAGCCGCGATAGGTTGGTGTGACGATTTGCGACTGTTGCGTAGCGCGATCGTAAAGCGCCACTACTGGTCTACCTTGGTCACTAGTAAGATAAGCAATGTAACGCCCTGTATAGCTCAAGCTAGGACTTTCAGCAATTGTCTCCGCTCGGTTTATGCCCGGCGTGCTAATAAACAGTTGCCTCTCCACATCAAAAACCAGTAGCTGCTGATTACCATTCCGATTAGATACAAACGCTAAAAAGCGCCCATTTCCACTCAAAGCAGGTTGCTCCTCGGTGTAGCGACTGTTGAGGGAAGTAGGCCCTATGGGAATATTGTTAGAACCACAAGATGCAAGCAAACTGGTTAAACCAAAAACCAGGCTCCAATGAATTGGTCTTTGGAGCCAAAATGTAGGCGTAAATTTTTCCACCTCAACTGTTTTCCGTCGCCTTTAAACCTACTTCCATATCAACTCTTTTAAACATCGTCATCAAAATCGGTCGAATTATCTCGCCCCTGATTTGGCATTTCAACCGGGTTGTATGGCACATAATCAGTTGGGATCGCCTCATCATCTTCGCGCGGTCTTCGAGGAGTCGAGTCAGTGGGTGGACGACGCCTTCTTGGTCTGGGAGCGACATCATCTTCACGATTTTCTGGACGCTCAGACCCGTTATTATTAAGGCGAGAAGGTTTTCTGACTTCCCCTCCCGAACTTTCCCAATCATCAACTTGCCTAGATGAAGAACCCCAATTTTCTTCTTCAGAGCTTTCAGAAGGGCGATTCACAGGACGCCCAGAAGTCCGGCGACGCGTTTTATCAGATGGAGCCTGTCTTTCACCACTGCTGCTGTTGCGGCGTTCTGAACGACGGGGGGATTGCTCCTCGTAGTAGTTATCACGAGTGGAAATCTCATCCCTGCTACCCTGAATCCGGCGACGCACGGGGCGTTCCTCCTCGTCTTCATAAGGCAATGGATCTAAGTCTGCATCCATTTCAGCTTGATACTTTTTGCGATCGCGGTTCATTGAATAATTTCCGCTTACCTCTCGCTCATCATCCACAATCGGAGTGTTACGCTTTGCTTGCTGGGTAGCTATACTCCGCAGACGAATACTTTCAACTGCAAAAAACACAGTTGTGCCAACTAAAAGCAATTGACCAAATTGTAGAATCGGGTCTAGCCGCCATCCTTGAAACACGAGAATGAAGCCGCAGAGCAAACCGACTGCCGCAAAAAAGATATCTTGATCCCGTGACAATTCTGGACGCACAGTGCGGAGAAAATACAGTGCTGCCCCAGCCACAGCCAGGAAAATTCCTAGAATACTGGCTGAATTTGCCCCAAAATTTACCTGAGCCAGAAAACTGGCTGAGTTCAGCCCAAAATTTATCATTGCTGTTTTCCCAATATCAAATCTATGTTAGCGAGTCACAATTAAAATCACTACTGTAATTAGAGACGATATATTGAAGCTTCAAAGCCTCTGGCAAAGAAGCTCTGAAGCTGTTCACCGAAAAATAAAAAAACCTATGTCTGTTAGCTACAACTGCTTCTAGCGGCAAACACTGCTGCTTTTAGTGCAATTAATAAATAGCTGACAGACAATCGGTTGTGAGAGTCATTTTGACCCTCATAAGCATTATGAACGCTGAATTTTATCTTTTTGGCTAATGAAAATTAGACCAACTGTAACGGGTATCACAACAATTGCAGTACCCCATAGCAGACTCCAAAGAAAATTTGCTAAAGAAGGCGTCATACTTCTAAACCTTTTTTTACACACTTCATCCTAATTTTAATAGTGTATTACTTTCTTGAGAAGCCTCTAACTCTGAACTGCCAAACTTGGTAACTGCTGTGAGAGAGTTTGCTTTTCTATTCCAGAAGGAAGTGGCAGCATTTGGTTAAAATGATCATGAGAATGCTTTACAAAGCTTCAAATTTTCTGGCGTTAGCGAAGTGCGGCTTGCCGTTGCCTAAGTTTTTCTTTCTTTACAAGATAGTACCTTAAACCGATGACTGGTGTTGACCTGACTGCTTGGATTCTTGGCCCTGTGTTAGGGCTGATGACATTTTTATTTATATTTCGGATCATTCTCACTTGGTATCCGCGAGTGGATCTGAATCGTTTGCCCTTTAATTTAATAGCTTGGCCTACCGAACCGTTTTTAGTGCCATTGCGAAAACTGGTACAACCTATAGGTGGAGTTGACATTACACCTATTATTTGGGTTGGTATCTTCAGTCTGGTGCGAGAAATATTACTAGGTCAACAAGGATTGCTGACTATGCTATCTCGTGTTAATTAGGGATGGGGCATGGGGCATGGGGCATTGGTTACACTCCATCTCCCTCATCTCCCCCTACTCCCTACTCCCCACTCCCCACTCCCTAGCCGTTCATCTCCTGGACAAAACTTGTATAGACATTACCCTGCAAAAATTGTGGATTTTCCATAATTTTTTGATGAAACCCAATTGTGGTAGGTAATCCAGTGATGGCACATTCCCGGAGTGCGCGTTTCATGCGGTTAATAGCAGTGGGTCGGTCTGGGGCCCAAACAATTAACTTGCCGATCAAAGAATCGTAGTAAGGCGGGATTTGGTAATCTGTGTAAACGTGGGAATCAATGCGAACACCAGGGCCTCCAGGGGGCAGATAGCCACTAATCCGTCCAGGAGAAGGGCGAAAGTCATGATCTGGGTCTTCAGCGTTGATCCGGCACTCAATCGAATGACCCCGCAAGACTACTTGTTCTTGCGTAAGCTTAAGTCTTTCCCCTTGAGCAATCCGAATTTGTTCGGCAACCAAGTCTATTCCAGTAATCATCTCTGTTACAGGATGTTCTACTTGAATCCGGGTGTTCATTTCCATAAAGTAGAATTTACCCGATCTATCCAAGAGAAACTCGATAGTACCCGCCCCACTGTAATTAATGAATTGGGCAGCCTTGACAGCAGCTTGTCCCATTTTCTCACGCAGGTCTTGGTCGAGAGCCGGACTTGGGGCTTCTTCTAGTAGCTTTTGATTCCGGCGCTGAATTGAGCAATCCCGTTCGCCCAAGTGGATAACATTACCGTAGTTATCGGCCAAAATTTGAAATTCGATGTGCCGGGGACGTTCAATAAATTTTTCTATATAAACGCCAGAATTCCCAAAAGCTGCTCCTGCTTCCCCTTGGGCTGCTAAGAAAAGTTTGACAAATTCATCTTCAGAACGCACCAGGCGCATACCCCGTCCGCCACCACCGGCTGTGGCTTTGATCATCACTGGATAGCCGATATCCTTGGCAAATCTTAATCCTTCTTCCTCGGATTCTACCAACCCCTCAGTACCTGGTACTGTCGGGACTCCAGCTTTTTGCATGGTTTCTTTGGCAGTGGATTTATCCCCCATCAGCTTTATAGCTTCTGGAGTTGGGCCGATAAAAGCAATATGATGGTCGGCACAGATCTCCGCAAACCGGGCATTTTCTGCCAAAAAGCCATAGCCTGGATGAATCGCAGTCGCATTGCGCGTCAGAGCGGCAGCAATAATATTGGGAATATTCAAATAACTTTTACTGCTAGCAGGTTCGCCAATGCAAACTGCTTCATCAGCAAGTTGGACGTGGAGAGCATTCCGGTCAACGGTGGAATGAACCGCGACTGTCGCAATCCCCATTTCTTCACAGGCGCGGAGAATGCGAAGGGCGATTTCTCCCCGATTGGCAATTAATATTTTGTCAAACTTCATTTTTTAGTTTCGATATCATTACCAGTAGATTCACATTTTCTCTGATCCAACTTGAAACGACGCTTTCGCATTATTTCAAATTATCACAGGAGATTCGCCACCCTGATTCTAAGCAAACTCGCATATTGCAGGCTTGCTGCCTTTACGAGTCTTACTAGACTAACAACATTGCTGCTGTAAGTCTTAGCTAGCTTACTAAACTGGGTTTTGGCGACACCGATAGCGTAGCGTTAGCGACGCAGGAGCGTCACAGCCCGTCGTAGACATCGCCTACGTCGGGCGGGTACGCGATGATCGATCGCACCACACCTCTCACAGTCGCTCTACCCTTTTTAATATCACTTGTGCAGATGCTAGATTTCTGTCAGTCTGATACCGCCTTGAGAAAATTTATATTTTTGAGAAATATAACTTTAGATATCACCTTACTATAATTAGTTTCTTATGCTATAGTGTATGTTTAGACAAGCCGTGCGGATGTGGCGGAATTGGTATACGCGCACGCTTGAGGTGCGTGTGGGCAATGCCCTTGCGAGTTCGAGTCTCGCCATCCGCATATTTTGTTTATTAGTCAAGGGTCAATAGTCGAGGGTCAATATACCTTAGACTGTTGACCCTTAAATCTTGGTAGAGCTAAGGTTTTTTATGCTTTTATAGAAATACGTGAAGTTTTGTAAAAAGCATTGAGTATTACTTTTACGGCGACAAACAACTTAACACTGCCAGCAGCTTGGCATCGCCTCACTCCGATTTGGCAAGGAGGGGAGGAAATAATTCAAAAAAGTTTACCTCATACTCAGTTAGCACCTGCTTGGCAGCTAATGCTTTTGGGTGACGGCTCTCCAACACGTCACTTAGAATTGCTTACAGGTGAGCCTGTAGAAGTAGATGTCATTGATATGTCATTGATTGGCATGGAATTGGATGCTGCACCTGATTTAATTCAAGCTGTCCCAGGACCGCGACTACGGCGACAAGTTTGGCTGCGGACTGCTTCTGGTCAACGATTAGCCTATGCTACCTCGTGGTGGGAAGCTAGTCATGTAGATGAGTATTTGCAAAATCGTTCATTACCAATTTGGGCGAGTTTAGCTCGTCTTCGCACAGAACTGTATCGGGATGTTCGAGGAATTTACTATGGTGACTCATCGGCGCTAGAGTCTGGTTTTGATGTAACTGGGCCTTTTTGGGGTCGCCACTACTTGTTTTGGCATCATGGACAGCCACTAACCTTAATTTATGAAGTTTTTTCGCCTTATTTGACTAAATATTTGGGAGCGATGCAATTAGATTCCAAATATCAGTAAAAGCCTGCGATCGCAACTGAGCAAAACCAAGTAGCTGAAATCGTACAATTAAATTATCAAAGGAAGGTTGAATATTGTAGCGATCGCATCTGCTAGTAAATTCCACAAGATCAACCATGATTCAACTTAAAACC
>JAHCSU010000207.1 GCA_023522315.1 Nostoc sp. CCCryo 231-06 | reverse complement strand
CCGCCACTGATTCGGAGTACCAAATTCAGTGGGGGACTTACGGCGTAATAGTTAAGCATAGTCCGTCGTAGCGATCGCTGCAACAGAAAATCTAGGGCAATACTGATATCAATTAAAACTGCTCAGACCTATCTTGTGGAAAAATTTGTAGTGAGCCTTTTGTCTATTTAATAGAGTTAGCGATCGCTTTCAACCGTCTCAATCTGCTCAGACGCAAAACCATAGCAGTATACTGTGTGCCAGTGTCAATATTTGCTTTTGGGTTACGGGTCAAGTGAGCAATCGTACCGAAAGTTACGTTAAAGCTGTAAGCCTTGCCGGATAAAGATTCTATCAATCGATATTTTGGGCAAAATACAAACTTCTTCCGTATACAGTCCCTGTTTAAGGAAACAGTATAGAAAATTTCCGTATAGTTCACCCTGATGTCCAGAATTTTTCTGAATATCATTGGCTAGCGCTACTTAACTGATTCAATACATCTTTATTTCTGAATATAGCTGTACAGATGTGCTATGACGTTGCTAACCCCTAATTCCTTTTTTGCAGATGTTATACAAGCACCATCAACAAAAGCTGTTGAGATGGATTGCATTGTTCCTAGTTGGAACATTTTTACAATTTTTATTCTATATGCCAATACGTAGTTTGGCAGAGAATTCTAATATTGCTGGTGATTCCAATAGCTGTAGAAATATTATAGCCCCGCTCACACCAGAAGAACAAACTTATGCTCGCGGTGCTTGGCAGTATTTTGTCAAAAACTATCAGCCAGCAACAGGATTTACCAATTCTACTGGGGGTTATCCTTCAGGTACACTCTGGGATATGGGTAATTACCTGATGGCATTGAATGCTGCACGCTGGTTGAATATTACTGACCAAAAAGATTTTGATACTCGTCTCAACAAATTTTTAACGACTCTCAGTAGCTTGAAGTTATTTGAGGATGCTTTGCCCAATAAAGTCTATAACGCAGCTAACGGACAAATGGTTGATTATGGCAACAATCCCGTTGAACGGGGTCTTGGTTGGTCTGCTTTGGATGTTGGGCGAATCTTGGCGGCGTTTGATGTTATCCGTACCTGTCATCCCCAATATAATGATTGGCTCAAAGGAATTGTAACAAAGTGGCAAGTGGCGCGATCGCTCAAAGATGGACAACTTTTTGGCGCTACTGTTCTCCCAGATAACAAAACGTTACTGGTGCAAGAAGGACGACTTGGCTACGAAGAATACGGCGCTAGAGGTTATGGACTTTGGGGTTTTGCAGCACCCAAGGCTATTGCTTTAGAACCGTTTAAGTTAGTCGAAATTAATGGTGTGCAAATTCCCGTTGATAGCCGTGACTTTCAAAGCACCAACGCTAATAATTACGTTGTTAGTGAGTCTTATATCCTTGAGGGGATTGAGTTTGGTTTGCAAGGTGAATTAGCTGATTTTGCTGCCAGGGTTTTAGATGTGCAAAAACGGCGTTATGATACCACAGGGCAGTTAACTGCTGTTACAGAAGATAATATCGATCAAGCGCCTTATTTTCTTTACAACACCGTCTACGCCAACGGTACAAACTGGGCAACAATTACCGATACCAATCAACCTTATCCCCAATTTCGCAGCATCAGCACTAAAGCAGCTTTTGGCTGGCGCTATCTTTTTCCAGATAATGCTTATGCTCAAAAACTTTTTGATGCAGTCAAGGATCTTCGCAGTCCTGATGATAGTGGTTATTATGCTGGTATTTATGAAGAATCAAAACAACCCAATAAAGCTTTGACAGGTAATACTAATGGGCTGATTTTAGAGATTTTATACTACAAAGCTAAGGGAAATCACCCTTTAATTGCTTCTGGTTCTGCGAGTGTGTCTACTGGTAAGCCCAGTGAAAATGCTTCTGCTGCAACACCTTCAAATCAAGGGAATTCTACTTCTGCAAGTGTATCTACTGACAAGCCCAGTCAAAAGGCTCCTCTGGTAACATGCTCAAATCAACCAAATTCTACTGTTACGACTCCTACCCCAACTCCTGCGGATTCTTCTAAAATCACTGAAGTGGTCGTTGCACCTATTCCACCGGTGGGTAGCGCCCAGTCATCATGTAACCTGAAACTAAATCGATCGCTGACGGTGATTGAACGGCGTTATGCAGAGGCGGCTTGGCGATACTTTCAAGCGAATTATCATTCCAAGAGTGGGCTGATTGACGATCGCAGTGATTTCAAAGGTGCAACTCTCTGGGGCTTAGGAGATTATCTCGCAGCAATCTATGCAGCGCGATCGCTTGATATAATTACTCCCAAGGAATTTGACCAACGCACCCGACATCTGTTAGCAGCCTTGACAAAGTTACCGTTGTTTGGTTTAGAATTGCCCAGTCGAGGTTATGATACGCGATCGCTCCAATCAATAGATTATGGCGGAAATCCAGCCCCAGAAGGTAACGGCTGGTCAGCTTTAGATTTAGGGAGAATGCTGGCAGCGCTTTACAATTTAAAAAGCTGTCATTCAGAATACACGGCTGCGGTAGATAAAATTGTCCTAGATTGGTCATACTTGCGTGTGGTGCGCGATGGTATTCTCTCCAGTGCGATCGTTACCAAAGAACAAGAGGGGCAATCGCAGATCCGTGTAAACCCCGAAACCCGTTTGGGATACGAAGAATATGCAGCCCGTGCTTTTCAATTATGGGGATTTAATGTTGAACATTCTGCTGTTAGTGGTGAATATCAAACTGTTTCAGTAGAGGGAGTAAAAGTACCAATTCAACGCCACCGCACAGATACCAACTCCAAAGTTAACCAATACACAGTTAGCAATCCTTTCTTACTCTATGCATTAGAGTTTGGATTAGATCCACAAATGCGATCGCTTTTTGAGCCAATTTTCCAGGCGCAAGCTGAACGTTACCGTCGCACCGGCACTCTCACAGCCTCAGCTACCACCTTAATCGATCGTAAACCTTACACTGTCCACAGCACAATTACCGGAAAAGGTGAGCCTTGGGTAGCTTTAGGAGATGATGGTCAACCTTTACCAAAGGGGCGATTAGTAAGTACAGCAGTTGCTTTTGCCTATCATGCTCTGCTTCCAGAAAATAAGTATAGTCAAGATTTACTACAAGGAACGACTGACTTATATAACCCATTAGCCGGATTTTATGAGGGCTTCTATGAAGCCACAGGTAAAACAGCAGTTGGTTTCACCAGCAGCACCAACAGTATGATTTTGCAATCCTTGCTGTACAAGGTGATAAATCAACAACCTCTAATTCGTCCCACCAATAATATGAAATCTCCTTGGTGGCAAGAAGTTGCTCAGGGAAATTCTGGGCGAGGTCTACCCAAAACTGCTACACAACAAACCAAGTTAATTTCTGATAGTTCTGGAAGTTACTGGGTTTCAGGTAGTAACTGACACTGAGATCGACAAACGCAGGGATAAGATATGTCCCTGCGTCTTTTTTTTACCAACTCTATTAATAGGTCAATACAGTTCAGTTAAGAAGAATAGTAGGTTGGATTGAGCGTAAGCGTTACCCAACAAAGCCTTGATAATGTTGGGTTTCGTTCCTCAAACGCCAGTTGCTACAACGGGGGGAACCCCCGCAACGCACTGGCTCCCCAACCTACGCCAGTTTTAGTTGTTAGCCTTAACCCAAGCGCATTGATTAATAGGTTGTTAATAATCAATTCAATTAGGGAATACTTATTCTGAGGGAATGTAGATGAGTTAAATAGAACAAAGGTGATTTTACAATCGATGTTGTGTGTAACGATAAATCAGCAATATTGGGATCTCACCCACTCATACATAATTCATACTGAATTATGACTCCTGAATTCTTCATTCTTCTTGATAAAATCCTAAATCTAAGATACTAATCAGATGGCTTCAGTTTCTATTAGTGATAATTCCTCATACTTCTCTGGTAACAGTCGCTCATCACTCAAAAAAAGGACGCTGTTATTTCGTTACTTAGCAGAAATAAATTTAATCTTTGGGATCTGGTATTTGCAATGGCGCATCACTCATTCCATTAATTTTGATGCGCTGTGGATTTCTATTCCTTTGCTGATAGCAGAAATTTATAGTTATTTCGGCGGCGTGATGTTTGTGATTGGGTTATGGCGACCTTTAGTGCGACAGGTTAAGTCTCTCGACCAGATGACCCCACCCATACCCAGATCCGACTGGCCAACAGTGGATGTATTTGTGACGTGCTACAACGAGCCGCCGGAAATTGTAGAAGAAACTGCCAAAGCTGCTCTGACAATGGATTACCCGCCAACTAAGTTATATGTTTATATCTTAGATGATGGTAACTCGGCTGATATGCGGGCTATGACAGAAAGATTATGTATTGAAGATTTGCAGTCACCAAAACTACAACAAGAAGCAAATCGGATTGATGCAGAACACTCTTATTTGTTGGAACGCCTGAAGCAACTGGAAAATCTCACACCTAATACTGAAGCCGCAGAACAATGGTTGCAAACATCATCAGAAGCAGTGGCTAACGAATTGACTACCAAATTTGTACAAAGTCTACGACAGTTTATTCTTTGGCTACCTCCGACCGATCAAAGTATTAGCCATCGCCTCACTACCGAACGGAAAGCCTTAGAAGAAAGTATTCGTAAGAAAGAACTAGAACTGTTGGAACTCTCCCGATTTCGTTACATTGCTCGTCCCAAAACACCTGGCGTAGCCCATCATGCTAAAGCAGGTAATATCAATTACGCAATTTTTTCTGGAGAAACGGCAGGAAATTTTATTGTTACTTTAGATGCCGACCACATTCCCAAGCCAAATTTTCTCAAGCGAGTTGTGCCTTATTTCTATATCTATAATCTTTCAACAGGAAAATACGAACAGAATCAAGTTGCTTTTGTCCAGACTCGCCAGGATTTTTACAATATTCCTCCAGGCGATCCTTTTGGACATCGAGCAAATTTATTTTATGGGCCACTTCAACAAGGGAAAGATGGCATGAATGCAGCTTTCTATACAGGTACAAATGCCATACTGAGGCGTGAGGCATTAGTTAGTGTAGGATTGCAAAACTTTGCTGATGAATTTGCCAAAGATGAAAAACGTTTAGATGAATTTGATTTAGTTGGTGGCGTATCGAGTAATAGTATTACAGAAGATATGAACACAGCTATGCGTCTGCACAGTGCTGGCTGGAAATCTATTTATCACAATGAACTTTTAGCAGAAGGTTTAGCACCAGATGACTTAAGTTCTACTCTGAAACAGCGACTACGTTGGGCACAAGGAACTATCCAAGTGCTAGTTAGGGAAAATCCATTGACAAAATCAGGGTTAACAGTTTGGCAGAGGTTGCAATATTTTAAGACGATGTATAGTTATTTCTCTGGTTTTGCAACTGTGGTGTTTATTTCTTGTCCAATTATCTATTTTTTCACAGATATTGTTCCAGTTAAAACCTATGGGTCTGACTTTGCCATCCACTTTTTACCAGCTTTCATTATCAACCGGCTCACGTTCTTAGCAGCTACCTGGGGTATTCCAGCTACAGAAGTTTGGCGTTCTGAACAATATGCGATCGCATTATTCCCGTTGCTGATCCAAGCCGTATGGAGTGTGTTTACAGGACAAAAACTCAATTTTCAAGTCACACCTAAGCAAAGGCAATCTGGTATTTATCTCCGGCTGGTTTGGCCACAGCTAGTTGTCTTTATCCTCACTATTTTGGGGATATTATGGAGCCTTTACCGCTTTGCAATTGGTCATCTAAATAATCCTTTGGTTCACCTACTCAATAGTGCGTGGGCTATCTATAATTTGTTACTTTTGTGGGCTATCATCCGTGCATCTATTTGGCAACCTCCGAAAGAAGTTTAAGAGGGATGCAGGGAGAAGGAGAACAACTTCTAAATCCAATCTCAAAATAAAACAGCAATGAAAACTGATTCAGACTCAAACAACCTTGCCGGGCGAACTGTCTTAACAATTTATGCTCATGCTGATGATGAAGTTCTACCTGCTGCCGGCACTCTCAGTCTGATGTCCAAGGCAGGATGGAATATTCGTTGCTTAATTTTGACTGATGGCAGTCGTTTCAGGATATCTTTGACAACTTTGGGAAATGAATTTATAATCACTGTTAAACTAAAATATTTTAATCCTTCGCCCAAAATCTAACATATTTTGGGCTGTTTTTATCGGCTTTTTCTTAACATTCAACACTTCTGACTAATAACAATAGCTTATTTAATGCCATCATAATCATCTCAGCAAACTTTTTAAATATTTCTATTTGATTATGACTTAAATCCCATTGCTATAGACATGAGCATCCTTGGAAGCGATCGCAGCAAAAAATTCCTGGTTAATATAAATCATTAAAAAGGGATTTGTTGACCAACACTTTTACCCACCTTGAAAGGGCTAGTCCTAATTTATATAAAAAGCAGTGGTTAAATTTATATGAAACCACTACTGTTTATTCTAATAGATAAATAGTGCCTACCCTAAGTTGATGTTATTTCGCCTTATGAGCTTGGTTGCTGATCGGGAAACATACATTTATCAGAGTCACAACCACTAGGGCCAGCCTCTGACATTTCGCCTAAATCATAGCGGCTTAAGACTGCACAGAAATCATCTGTTTTCCGCCGTGCTTTCACCTCTTGATTCAAGCGATCGTAGGTTGGTTTGTCTATTGGCTCAAATGGCAAACGTGGGAATGATTGCAGGTCATCAAAACGAGCTAAAAGGGCTGCTGAAATATATCCCTGATCGTTCTGAATAGTTTCGTAAATCCTCTGTCCCAAAGGTTCGATTTCATCAGAACGCAGTTCCAAAGTTGCTGATGTGTTGTGAGTCACGTACCACTGTTGAACCTGGAGGACAAAATCAAATTGGGCTAAGACTGAAAACTTAGAAACATCAATTTCATCAGCCCCTGGTAAATCTGCCCAAGATACAGAAACAGGGATTTCTACTAACCACTCACTCACGCGTGAATCAAAGGGATCGTTGAGCAAATTGCCCTGTTCATCTTTGTCTGATTGAGAGGGAATGACGTTGTAACCGTAGTCAATACATGCTAAGGCTACTGGGTCATTTTTGCCGAAGGTGATGCGGCGAATAAATCTTTGGGCTTTGGGGGGATGCCATCCTGAACTAGCATTAGTTAACAAAGCCTTAGTACCACTGGGTTGGACTGTGGTACAGCGATTTGGGCGTTTGAGATTGTGGCGATCGCAATAATCCCAAACTACCCGATGTACAATATCTTTCCAGGAACTTAGATATTTTTCTTCCTCGCGTTTGAAAGCTAATCCTTGTGCAGTTGCAGGCCTTCCCGCTTCCCACCAGCGCAGCCAATCAACACCAAAAGCATGGACAAAGAAATCAAATAAACCTGTAAAAGAAACTCCCACAATCGGGTCTAATTCACGGCTGTATTGATAGCGTGGTTCCAGGAATTTGTGATTTAAAAGTGCTGCTACAGATAGCGCCCCAGCAGTGAAAGCCTCCTCTTGTTCTTTGTAATTATGTGGGTCGATTTGATTGAGGTGAACCTCAGACAAATTGCAGTGGAAGTTACTACCGATGATTTCCTTTATTTGTTACCCTAGAGGCTTTTTATCCCCTAGTTCTACTGCTTGATTATTTGCAGTAGCTCCGCGTACATTTTGCAGATGTGACTTTAGATAATAAAAGTGTTTTTCACATCCGCCCCCGCACTCTTGGAGAGATTATATTCTAGATAACAATTTTGGATGTAATCTAGTTTCACTCTCTACGCTGTACGGTGTCAAAGGCTTTTTAGTTCCTTTGATTACCACGGGATTAGCATCTCAGCCTTCCCCGTTTTTGTGAGGTTTTTAACGTGAGGCAAAATCACTTACCACACGGATTTAAAGCGTAGCGAGCCAAACGATGTTCTAGCTCATTAGCATCAAGCTGAGGATAGTGTTCCTGTAACCACTGTTTTGCTGTTCCTTGTTCGTAAGCTTGCAAAAAATTAACTTTCAGAGCTTGTGTTGGTAGCAAATCAATGTTTGATCGCGCCACGGCTTCACCAGCCCATTGAATAGCTCCCTCGCCACTGTAATATTGTTTGCGAACGGCATTCAGACATTCTTCTAAGGTTGGCTTGCTGTGAAAAACTCTCGTATGATTTGCCATCCTGAGTGCATCACGCTCTGGATCGATTCGCCAGTTGCCATTTTCATCTTGCTGCCATAAATTATCTTTGGCGGTGGCTGCTAGGCGATCGCTAGAATCAAACTGACGCATCCCCGCACTTCTTCTAATATTGCCGGCAACAATTGTTACAGCACCTTGATCGATTAACAGACAGCATTCAACTGAATTTAATTGCCGTCCTACAGCTTTACTCAGGATGGAAGCACAACGCTGATAAAGTCCGGGCAATTTTACAGGATTAGCAACTCCTCCAAAGCCGTTGAGAGTTTCTCCTGCTTTTCGGACATCGCTGATATCGACTAATACTTGTACTTCTGCTGAAAATTGTTCATCAGTGGAGAGTTCTAATAGGGTTTGATATGATTTAACCCAACCTTCACGGCTATCTCCAACGTGAATAGTAACACTGTTGCCTTCTATATGACTTTCAGTATATTCACGCCGTTGTTGCACAGGAGTGCTGCCAATTTCACCTTGGACAGTGACATTCAGTTGATTACGGATGGGGGGCAACTGGTTAATAAATTCTGGTTCTAGGACGGCTCCAGTCCCACAGCCCATCATTGCCAAATCCATCATTAATCCAAAAGCACTCCAGTCTTCGAGATTGGTAGAGGTGCAATTATAAGCCCCGGAAAAGTTCTTTGGCTTGGTTATCCAGTCTGTACCACCAACCCATAGCCAGCGTCCACTGGGCATAGCTTTCAAGTTGCGCTGCATCTTATCCAGTATGGCAACTTCTTCTTGAGTTAGCTTTCCCAACTCCACTAAGCCGAGTAGAGTGCGATCGCACACCTCATCCCATGTTTCCCTTAGTCCCGCCTTTGTCCGGCGGCTATAGGTTCTAAAAAATACGGGATTTGCAGCCGGTGCAGTTTCGGGAAACTTTGCACTCTGGCGTTTTCTTTCTAGCTCTCGAACCATATATTAAGTGTCTTGCGTTCTTGTTGCGTGCGGACAGATTATGACTATACGCCAAGTAGTTTGAGTATTAAAGATTGTCAAATTGTCCACTTTACGCTAGCTATAGGTCGTACTAATTGCAACATAAATTTATGATGTATAATGTCCTTCACCCTTGGGTAGTGTCTCGATATTGAGTTTTAATTAGCACATATAAACTTATAAGTAAAATATCTTTATACCGATTCTTATTTAATTACTTAGCGGAGGCATAAAGTTTGCTTAAAATTATGCAGGTAGAGACTGAGGAACATAAATCTCATATACACGAACTTTTTTGGGAATATTTTAACGAGACTAAGTTGATATTCAGCCATCAGTTCGGCATCAATTTAGATGTGAATACATTCTTTGAGCAATATATGGCTCAACTTCACGAATTTATACCCCCTTCAGGACGCTTGCTTTTGGGACAATATGAGACAAAAATAGCCGGCTGCGCTTGCTTGCGAAAGATTGGCGAAGATATTGGCGAAATTAAAAGGATGTATCTAAGACCAAAATTTCGCAGAAAAGGAATAGGTAGAGTATTATTAGAAACTATCATCAATGAAGCTATGGATGTTTTTAAAACTAGAATGAAGTGTAATTAAATTGGCGGATGCCAGCCTGCTTGAACCCAGTTTTTACGCACAGTAACAGCCAAACTATTATTTAATCTCAGGGCTTTCACTGTAGCACGACCACAGGCAGTTAGAGCAACAATTTCTGTTCCGTCTGTACTCCAAGTAAAGTGGTCTTTCCAGTATTGTTGGCGAGGATTAAAACAATTCGCAATTCGCAATGACGCTCGCGGACTCGCTACCGCTACGCT
>JAHCSU010000206.1 GCA_023522315.1 Nostoc sp. CCCryo 231-06 | reverse complement strand
GCATTGATCCACTTTTTATGAAAAAGAGGGCGCAGAAGGTTTACAAAGAGTTAATAAGATTGCTAAATTTAATGTTGAATTTAAACTCAAGGTCGTCTTATCTGTACTGAATGAAAGATCATCGCTTGGAGAAGCTCAAAAGTTCCATAATCTTAGAAGCAAAACTGTGATTATTAACTGGTTGCGTCAATATGAAAAAGACGGTATAAATAGCTTACAGCCCAAAAAAGGTAAATATCGATTCTTGAAACCGAAAAAGCAAACTGATCCTGAACAAGCTAAAACAGATAAAAATAAAACTCAAGATGAACTACTTGAGGAGATTGCCTACCTGCGAGCCGGGGTTGCTGTTTTAAAAAAGCGGAGATCCTTAAGACTGGAGAGCGAAGCAAACGCACAAAAGCATTCGTTAAAATCGTCTCAGAATTAAGGCATGAGCATAAATTGCAACACCTTTTGAAAGCGGTACAGCTAGCTCGAAGCACCTATTTTTAACACATAAAACAGTTTAAATTGGGTGATAAACACAGTAGCGTTAAGCAACAAATTGAAGAGATTTACCATAAACATAAAGGCAGATATGGATATCGCAGGATAACATTAGCTTTAAAAAATCAAAGCGTTCAAATTAACCATAAATGCGTCCATCGTCTTATGCAAGAAATGGGCTTAAAATCCGTTGTTCGGCCTGCAAAATATAAGTCCTATAAAGGGAATGTCGGTAGAATTGCATATAATGTATTAAAGCGTGAATTCGAAGCAGATAAACCTAAGAACCTGTTCACAATCTTTTCAATAATAAAGTGATGAAAGCGAGATTGGCAAATTAAAGGCTCGTGCTAGTGTTCAAAAAACTGTGTCATTCCCATAAACTGTTC
>JAHCSU010000205.1 GCA_023522315.1 Nostoc sp. CCCryo 231-06 | reverse complement strand
ATTTCCAGTATTATAATGATGTGCGGGATCTGATGATAAGCAATGTCCACTCCCCCTAATCTTTCCCCTCAACAAGTAAATGCCTTTCCTCAACACGAAACAATCACCGGAGTCGTAGAACGTTTAACTTTTTACTCTGCTGAATCGGGTTACACAGTGGCAAGGCTGACTCGTCCACGTAGCACTGAACTCACAACAATTGTTGGCAGCTTTGCTAACATCCAGCCAGGGCAGACTTTACAACTAACTGGTTTCTGGCGTGACCATCCTCAGTTTGGGCCACAGTTCCAGGTAGTTAACTACAAAGAAACCAAACCAGCAACGCTTACCGGAATTGAGAAATATTTGGGCAGTGGGCTGATTAAAGGTGTTGGGCCAGTCACAGCAAGACGGATTGTTGCCCACTTCGGGCTAGAAACCCTGGACATTATCGAAAACCAGATTGAACGACTGATTGAAGTCCAGGGTATTGCCAAAAAGCGGATCACTCTCATTAAAAACGCCTGGGAAACTCAAAAAGCCATCAAAGAAGTGATGGTATTTCTCCAGGGGCATGGTGTTTCTACCACTTATGCTGTGAAGATTTACAAGCAATATAAGGATGAGTCCATCGCTACAGTCACCAAAAACCCCTACCAACTAGCAGCAGACATCTACGGAATTGGTTTTCTGACTGCTGATAAGATTGCGCGGAATATAGGAATTGCCCCAGACTCAGAATTTCGTTACCGTGCGGGGATTATCCATTGTTTAAGTGAAGCTGCCGAAGATGGTCACTGTTACCTGCCACAAAGTGAACTGATTGAGTCAGTAATTAAACTGCTGACTACTGAATCTCATCAGCCCACTGAAGAAGCAATTGCACAAATCATCAAAGACATGGCTCTAACAGATGAACTGATTAGAGAGCGGGATGAGGATAAAACACTACCTTGCTACAAACCGACTTACTTTCATACAGAACAAAATTTAGCTCAACTGATCCGCCAACGCTTAGAAAAGCCTGTTGATACTCACATTGAGCGCGTGCGTGATTGGATTGACCGCTTCACCGCTAGCCGTCAAATTCAGCTTTCAGAGCAGCAACGGTTGGCAGTAGAAACAGCAGCCTATTCCAAAATCATGATCCTGACTGGTGGCCCTGGCGTTGGAAAGACCTTCACCACCCACACCATTGTCTCGCTTTGGAAAGCAATGGGTAAATCTATTGCCTTGGCTGCACCCACTGGACGGGCTGCACAACGCTTAGGTGAAATGACCGGATTAGAAGCCAAAACCATACATCGCTTGTTAGAATTTGATCCCCGCTCAATGGGTTTCAAGCGCGATAGCGAAAATCCTTTACCCCACACGGCAATTATTGCTGACGAAGCATCGATGCTTGACTTGTTTCTGACTTACTCTTTAGTTAAAGCAGTATTGGCTGGCGCTCTACTGTTATTGGTGGGTGACATTGACCAGTTGCCGTCAGTAGGGCCAGGTCAAATACTGGCTGACCTAATCAATTCGGGGCGAGTTCCGGTAGTGCGGTTAACCCAGGTATTTCGCCAAGCCCAAACCAGTGCAATTATCACTGCTGCTCACCAAATTAATAGAGGAATTTATCCGACAATAGAGCCAATTTCGGATAATCCGGTGTCTGATTGTCTGTGGCACGGCGGGGGTCATCAGCCGGAACATGGAGTACAAGCAATCTGTGAATTGATCGCTGATTTCATTCCCCGCTTAGGTTTTAATCCGGCTACTGATGTCCAAGTCCTTTGCCCGATGACACGAGGAGTAGTCGGGACTCGCAACCTAAACACAGTTTTGCAGCAGTTGATTAATCCACCCACCCCCGACAAAGTGGAGATTAACAGAGGTGGAAATTTATTACGCGAGGGTGATCGGATTATTCAGCTAACCAACGACTACAACCGCGAAGTCTTCAACGGCGATTTGGGAATAATCCAAAACATTGATACTGTTGAGCAAGAAGTTACAGTGCAGTATGGTGAGCGGACTGTAGTTTACGATTACGCTGACCTAAATGAAATTGCGCTAGCGTGGTGCGTGACTATTCATAAAAGCCAGGGGTCAGAATATCCAGTGGTGGTTTTGCCAATCTATATGCAGCACTACATGATGTTGACTCGAAATCTATTTTATACAGGATTGACCCGTGCCAAGAAGTTAGTGATCGTGGTTGGAGCGAAAAAAGCGATATCTCTGGCGGTGCGTTCTACCAACGACCAACAGCGCTACACACGGTTACAGCAGAGGTTACTTAATGCTGGACTAGATTGGTAATATGTTTTGGCTATTAAAAATAGAAAACTTCAATGAACTATTTGATTTATACTTTTAAATTCCTTGATTTTCAAAAAAGCGTTGAGTTTGTATGTCCAGCCTCAGTTCCGACATGGTTCGCATCTATTTGCAAGAAATTGGTCAGTATCCTTTATTAAAACCAGACGAAGAGATTGCTTATGGTAGACAGGTACAACAAATGATTGCGATTGAGCAATCTAAAAATGAACTCACCCAGCAGCTAGACCGGGAACCAACAATGAAAGAATTAGCCAATGCTGTTGAAAAAACTGAAACACAAATCCGAGCAGCGCTACATCTTGGTCAAAAAGCTAAACAGAAAATGGTGACAGCTAACTTGCGACTGGTAGTTTCTGTTGCTAAGAAATATCAAAACCGCAATTTAGAATTTCTCGACTTGATCCAAGAAGGAGCAATAGGTCTACAAAGGGGTATAGAAAAGTTTGACCCTAACCTGGGCTATAAGCTCTCAACTTACGCATACTGGTGGATTAGCCAAGCTATAACAAGAGCGATCGCAGAACAATCCCGCACTATTAGATTGCCTGTTCATCTAACCGAAATACTTAACAAAATTAAGAAGGTGCAGCGAGAAAGCTTTCTAAAACTCGGTCGCCATGCCACTGCTGAAGAAATTGCTGCATCATTAAACATCAGCCCGGATAAGCTTCGAGAATATCTCAGTGCATCTCGCACAGCCATCTCTTTAAATAAAAAAATTGGAGATGAACAAGAAACAGAATTGGGCGAAATTTTAACAGACGTTGGTGTTTCACCAGAAAAACTCCTTACCCAAGAACTTCTATCCCAAGACGTGGCTAAATTATTAGAACCACTGACACCAATTCAACGTCAAGTGTTGACTTTAAGCTTTGGTTTGGAGAACGATCAGCATTTTAATCTCGCTCAGATTGGTAAAGAGTTAAACCTCAGTCGAGAGAGGATTCGTCAAATCCAAGTCAAGGCGATAAGTATTCTCCGTTGTCAGCACAATGACATCCAAGAGTATTTATTTGATGGCTGATGTTTAGCCCAACCATCAGAGCGAGCAATCGCTGTCTTTACTTTTCCATTCCCGCATCAATCATTTTAGCTAAAGACTCAGGGTTGAATAAGAGTGAGCGATTCTGCTAACTGCTGAAAATACCGATATTGCTCGTCTGCATATTCCCCAGGCTCTAATTCTAAAAGCTCACAAAACTTAAAGTACTCAACTTTCCAGTTGAATTCACCAATGGCGCTAGCGAACTTTTCGGCTATTTGACGTGATTGAGTGCTGGCTGTTGATTGTTTGCCATTGTGGTTGTAAATGCTGTCCTGCTCTATCATAAGCCTCCCTCAATAGTATATTTGTATTAATAACTATTTTAGTTCTCTCCGACATTTGGCGAAACTAGGACAGAGGGATCTGAATTCTTCTTCATTTCTGTCCAGCCTACTCCTTTTAGCCTGAAGTCAGCGTCAAATTTTCGCGCTTCTTCCCGGAGCTAACCATTTTCACCAAGTGCTGATTTAGATAACTCTGTGCCGAAATGTACAAGCTTTCCCAAATTTCTTGGTTACGGCTGATTTTCGTACCTACTGTATTCCCTGCTGTTTTCTCCGATACCAAGTATTTACGGAAATAGTTCGTCCACAGGTGTTGCAAAAAGTCTTCAGCGAATTCGTTAAACGGCAGAATCCATTTATAATTTTGATCCAAAAACACCCGATAGGATGCAATTATCGGTAGTGCTAAATCTGTTGGCGCACCAAATCCAAATGAGTATTTACTGTCAGGGAGCAAAGTAGTTTTGCGTATATCAATAGATGCTAAATCATTAACACCCTTTCTTCTAGGGTTACTGATATGTTCTTGGATTAGTTCATAGAGTCTTTGCTCTATCCACAAGGCATGAG
>JAHCSU010000204.1 GCA_023522315.1 Nostoc sp. CCCryo 231-06 | reverse complement strand
CATCAGTGTTGATGAACTAATTCGCAGTTCAACTCAGCTAGCCACCATATACAATGACCCAAAATTTTATAGAAATGTTAATAGGGTTCTAGAAACTACCACAGGCGCAGCATCCAGTTTTACTGAGCTAAGTCAGGATTTACAAGGTTTGACCAAAAGCTTACGACAACAACTAAATACCTTTTCAGCCACTGCTAATTCAGTGCAACGAGCGACAAACCAACTTAATGCATCCGCGAGTCAAACAGTAAATAAATTTGGTGCTACTGCAACTCAAGCCAATCGTTTGCTGAACAACCTGGATAATCTGTTAACAACAAATCGTTCTTCGCTGGTTGGCGCTTTAAACAATATCACCGAAACCAGCAATCAACTGCGTGTTATAGTCGGTAGCCTATCACCAACTGTGAATCGATTCACTCAAGGAGAATTACTCAACAATTTAGAAGCTCTTTCAGCAAATGCAGCACAAGCCTCAGCTAATTTACGCGATGCTTCTAAAACCTTAAACGATCCAAAGAATGCGGTGCTATTGCAACAAACTTTAGATTCAGCACGAGTAACGTTTGAAAATAGCCAAAAAATTACATCTGATTTGGATGAGTTGACAGGTGATCCTACTTTCCGGCAAAATTTGCGGCAATTGGTGAATGGTCTAAGTGGTTTAGTATCTTCTACACAACAGATGCAGCAACAAGTGCAAGTTGCTACTACTCTAGATTCGGTAAAAACTGCTGTGAGCAAACCAAATAATCTAATTCCTACCCCAGCACCAACTCAGCAGGCGATGTCTAATGACAAGTCCCTACCCGTCTACGTAATTAATCCCTCACCTGCTAATTTTGAAAGTACCGACGCCAACCTTCAACCAACCCCAAGTCCGTCTATCCCTAACTCATCCCAAGAAGACCTTTTGAAACAGCTGCGGGAGTATGGTAAGCAACGGGAGCAATTGGAGACGGGAAAATAGGCAATACAGCTTGACCGAATTTTAGATTTTAAATTTTGGATAATGGGATCTGAAAGATTTGTTTTAAACCCGAAGAACCCCACCCCGCCAAAGCTATGCTTTGTCTCCCCTCCCGAAGAGTGGCGAGGGGATCGAGCCGGACGCTACCACAGAGGCACAGAGAACACGGAGGAATAAGAGTTTGAGAGGTATTTTGCATAAGTTCTGTCTGATTTGAGTCTTGCACTTTGTACCTCACTTAGTTGCAAACTGCCATAAGTTACCTTTTGAGACATTTTTGAAACAATGTTATCGTGATCTGCGCGATCGCCAGTTGTTATTTTTTGCTCATGTCAGGGAACTCTATTAATACGATTCAGTATATTCGTGCAGTGTTGACCAGAGAAAGGCTTCCCGTAGGGTGGCAACTGGCATTGGTTGTTGTGGGTTTATTTGAACTGTGTTGTAAAAATATTTTGAGTTTTGAGGATCGGCTGATGGATAAATCAATTATTCAGTTGGTTGACGAATTACCGACTGACAATATCACTGTCAAAGTTTTAAAGGCTCTTGATTATGTAGCACCAGGTGAGTGGAGCAATTTGACGGGATTTGAGAATAATATTCGCAGCATTACAGGAGTTACCGATGCTAAGGTAATTCAAAAAATCCGCGATCGCTACATTGATTATGACTCATCCTATGATGAGTGGGTTGATAGCGACGAAATTTCCTAACTGTTGAATTAGCATGGGGTCGGCAAAGGCAATAGGGAGCATCTCACTTTCGTAAAAAGCCTTGTAAAACCTCACCCCAACCCTCTCCTTAACAAGGAGAGGGAGCAAGAATCTTGTTTCTCATCTGGTATATTTGCAAAACTGAGAT
>JAHCSU010000203.1 GCA_023522315.1 Nostoc sp. CCCryo 231-06 | reverse complement strand
GGGTTTCGCAAAGCTTCAACCCAACCTACAATATTCTTAACCGAACCGTATTGGGAGTGGGGTAATTTTTATAACTCCTAACTCCTAACTCCTAATTCCTAACTCCTAACATCATCCCTCACGTATCACGGGCAAAGGAGCAGGTTCGACTCCTACTTGGACAATTTGTCCATCGCGTTCTACTTCTATTGGTAACTTAGTACCGATTTTGCTCTTTTCTACTAGCTTTTGTACTTCTTCAATTTTAGTAACAGGCTGGTTATTAATGCTTTTAATCACATCACCGACTCGTAGTCCAGCCGTAGATGCAGGCGATCGCGGGACGATATCAACCAGCAAAACGCCCTCATCTGCTGTAATATTTAAGCGATCGCCTGCTCTATTTTTTATTCTTTCTTTAATATCTGGTGTCAGTGTCACCATTTGAACACCCAAATAAGGGTGATCCACTTTCCCGTTAGCAATTAATTCTTGGGCAATTCTTTGCACAGTGTTCATAGGGATAGCAAATCCCAAACCTTGAGCGCCTCGGATAATAGCTGTGTTCATCGCAATTACCTGGCCACGAACGTTGAGCAATGGGCCACCCGAATTACCAGGGTTAATCGCAGCATCCGTTTGGATGTAATCAACCCGCTTGTCGCTAGCTCCAATATCACTACCAGAGCGACCTGTAGCACTAATAATCCCAGAAGTAACAGTATTATTCAAGCCTAAAGGGTTGCCAATGGCAATTACTGCTTCTCCTGGTTGCAAGGCATCGGAGTTACCCACAGATAGAGTTGGCAGATTATTAGCGTCAATTTTGATTGCAGCCACATCAGTTACCGGATCTTCACCTAAAACTTTACCGTCAAAAGTCCGGCCATCTTTGAGTGTGACAGTCACTCTATCAGCACCATCTACCACATGGGAATTGGTCAAAATTTGACCTGAAGAATTAATGATAAACCCAGAGCCACTACCACGCTCTATCCGTTGTCTAGGCTGTGGCGCTGCACCTCCAAAAAACCGCCGAAATGATGGATCATTAAATTCGTTTGGTATGCGAGAAGTGATTGTTCGGGAAGAATCAATGCGAACTACCGCAGGCCCCACATTTTGCACTACCTTTACCACAAAATTAGGATCTCCAGACGATGAGATAATTGGTGGGAGAGCAACTACCGGATTGGGTTCTATTGTTTTTTGAGCTTGAGTGTCGCTTTGTCGAGCCTCAAAAGTCTTGGCTGGTACAAGAGAGCAGCTTCCCAAGAATACCACTGCTACCCCATATAAGAGCATCCACAACCTCTGGGGCAAACCCCTGGTATCTATTTTCTTGGGTGCTAAGTCATGGTTTGTTGTCTTCATGTGTCGTTGCTTCTCCGTGTCAGTCAGTGAATGTTAGGATCTTGCCTACTGGGTATGTCCCAAAATGATTACAACTTAAAACCTTATTCTAGGTCTAGCGTGTGTCAATGTTAAATTGATGCTTTCTCTTCTATTGTGACGGTTAGCAGCAAGGGTGGTGGATAATGGAAATTCCCATAGAAAGTCTGTGGATTCAGGTACTAGAGCGCCTACAGCTTGAACTATCCCGACCCACCTTTGAAACTTGGATCAAAACTGCAAGTGCGGAGCGATTAGAAAATAATTGCTTGGTAATCTGTACTCCTAACCCATTTGCTCGTAATTGGTTACAGAAGTATTACATCAATACTATTGCTCATGTGGTACAAGATATTCTCGGTCATCCGGTAGGAATTTACATTACCGTTGCTCAAGGTGATGAAGTTTCTCATTTTAGTGAACGAGAGATTTCTTGGGAATCACCAAATCTCAACAGTATTTCTGAACCTGTTTCTAATAAGACTAAAAAAACTACTGAATTAAATTCTAAATATGTATTTTCACGATTTGTAGTTGGTGCTAATAATCGAATGGCTCACGCTGCTTCTTTGGCAGTTGCCGAATCTCCAGGTAAAGAGTTTAATCCTTTATTTTTATGCGGTGGCGTAGGTTTGGGTAAAACTCATCTGATGCAAGCTATTGGTCATTATCGCTGGGAAATTTCCCCTAATTGTAAAATATTTTATGTTTCGACTGAGCAGTTTACGAATGATTTAATTACAGCGATTCGTAAAGATAGTATGCAAAGTTTTCGAGAGCATTACCGAGCCGCCGATGTTTTATTAGTTGATGATATTCAATTTCTTGAAGGGAAGGAATATACCCAAGAAGAATTTTTTTATACTTTTAATACTTTACATGAAGCTGGTAAACAAGTTGTCATTGCTTCTGATCGTCCTCCTAACCAGATTCCTAGCTTGCAAGAACGGCTTTGTTCTCGGTTTTCTATGGGGTTAATCGCAGATATTCAAAAGCCGGATTTAGAAACTAGAATGGCAATTTTGCAAAAAAAAGCTGAGGATGAAAATATTAGTCTTCCCCGCGACGTGATTGAGTATATTGCTTCTAACTATACTTCTAATATTAGAGAATTAGAAGGAGCTTTAATTCGGGCGGTGGCTTATATTTCTATTTGGGGCTTACCGATGACAGTAGAAAATATCACACCAGTTTTAGAACCGCCTAATGAAAAAATGGCAGCTACCCCAGAAGCCATTTTAAAGGTTGTGGCGGATAATTTTGATGTTTCGATAGACGAGCTCAAAAGTAACTCACGACGAAGAGAGATTAGTTGGGCGCGTCAAATTGGAATGTATCTCATGCGCCAACACACATCTCTGAGTTTGCCGAGAATTGGCGAGGAGTTTGGTGGTAAAGACCATACAACAGTAATCTATAGTTGCGATAAAATTACCCAACTCCACGAGAGCGATCGCACTTTAGCACAAACAATCCGCCAACTGAGCGATCGCATCAATATGACTAGCCGTTCTCAAAAACCTTCCTGAAGATGTATTCTAAGTTTTCCACAACCAGCAGTGCGATCGCTAGCTTTGATGGCTGAATAATTAGTCAAAAATATTAAGTAATGGATAAAAATTGATTAAATTTAACTTATATTGTGGAAAAATCTTACTTTTTGGGGATAAATCTGGAGAAAAGTTGAGATATTGCTGACAAAACTTAATTAAGTATAATTACTTTGTGGAAAAGTATATGAGTTTTTCCACAAGTTTTCCACAGATGTAAAGGCGTGGACTGGTATATGAGTCCATCTCGGTCTATAGCGATTTGATAGCGCAGCCCGTCGTCAAACATCGCACTCACAAAAATGGGCGCTGGTTGCATAGAACTCTCAACGCTCAAATCAAATCATTCGTGATTCCATGATAAAAGATTCACCGCAGATTTGCGATAAATCTTCAACAATCAAAAACCTAAACCGATTGCAGGACTTGTAGCTTTAAGGCTAAAGTCATGATTTGCAGCATTAACAAATAAGGGGTCTAGGTTTAGAATATTTCCTGTTCCTAGTGCTTTAAAAAATCCGTTATAAGCAAAGTTGTTGTTAAATGAAATATTAGTAGAATTGACGACAGTATTAGTGTTTCCTCCATCCTTCGCATACATAATGTTTTTGGAAGCGACAACATTTTTAGCGCTGTTAATAAAGATTTCTCCACACTTAATCACCTGCGAGTTTTTGTAAGTTGTATTGCTCACAATATCTACAGGGTTTTGTCCTTTAAAAACTTGAATCCCTGCGCCACCATTGTTGTAGACTAAGTTGCGGCTGATTAATGTGTTGCCCAAATAGACAGTATTTCCCGTAAACCTATCGAGCATGATTCCATGTCCCTCTGTTATCTTTCCTACTTTATAATAAGGAACTAATTGTTTGTTATCAAAAGAAGTGTTGCCTCGGATAATTATTTTATAGTCTGTGGTGTTTTTGTCAGAGTTCCACGGAGTAAGTAAGCCAATTCCTTGAGTACCGAAAGGCGAGTACCAACCGTTTCCAGAAACAATGTTGTTTTCTATCGTTATGTAATCAGCTTGAGTTGCACCAATACCGCCACCTGGAAACTTAGAAACTTTGTTATTGCGAATTGTAATGTGGTGCGATCGCTGGCTTGGATTGTTTGGTGTTGATGTTGCGCCAATACCATTCCCAGATGTTGCTGGGTTCTTTAAATCAGTTTTATTAGCCAGTGCATATTGCAATGTAGTTTCATCGCGTGATCCGACAACCGTCAATCCATCAATTACTATATAAGAAGAGCCTGTAATTGCGATCGCATTCCAATTGTTTTTGTGCGCTTGAATAACGGGTGTATGTCCAGGATAAGCAGTAAATCTAATTGGTGCCTTAGCAGTACCGTGCTTATTTGCAACACGTAAAACTTCAGCATAAGGGGATGTATAAGTACCTTCCATAAGGTAAACGACACTACCTACTTTAACTAAATTAGAAGCCTTTTCTAAACTTTTAAAAGGAGCCTCTGCGGATAATCCGCTATTAGCCCGGTCATTGCCAAATAGAGGCGAAACATAGTAGTTAGTCATATTTTTTAAACAGTTTGCTGTGAAGGTATAAACAATAAATAAGTTATTTTGGCTTTCGATGATAACGGTGGTCTTCCCTAACTTTATTTGTTAGTTTTATAAAAATAGCAGTAAATATTCTGACTACAAAAAAATATTAATTCTGCAACTCAGTTAATCCCGTGGTTTACCGCCGCAGGTCTTACCCTGAGCCTGCGTCAAAGGGCATCGCCCTAGAATCGAGATTAACTGTTGCTGATTGTTGAATAAAACCCTGGTGTGCTGTCTTGACACTCCCCACGGCTAAAACGCAGGAGATTCTTGAAGACTCCACAAACAAAATTTCAATGGTGC
>JAHCSU010000202.1 GCA_023522315.1 Nostoc sp. CCCryo 231-06 | reverse complement strand
GGTGCAATTTATCTAGCTGCTTCTGTCATTTGGCTCAATTGATGACACGCCCTAGGGGTAACACAAAAAAAATTAGGATCTCACCGGTACAGGCTACATCATATAATATGAGACATGAGGCAAAAGCAGTTGCCACAGACAGCAGTAGATAAGTTCCTGCAAACCATTGACCCAAAAGAGATTGCAGACTCTGACGAAAACAACCCCTATCTAACGAGACGTTTGCGCGAACGCCTTTAGATAGAAAAGTGTCAAAAAGGACACAATTGTAAACTTTTAACTTTCCTCTTGGGAATAACCGTTTTTCTCACGTTTGAGGCTTTCTTCTAAGGCTTGAATTTGTTCACGACGAGCTTCCAATTCTAAGGAACGCCGCGCTAAGTCTTGGTTTTGCAACGTCAGGGATTGCCGCCAATGTTCTGCTCGTTCGGCTTCGTGCTGCAAAAATTCCGGAGTAATGCCTATGGTGAGGTAGCTTTGTACTAGATGGAGTACCCAGTTGGTGGCATCTTCTAGCCTTTCAATGTCGCCTGTAGGGGAAAGTTCCACCAAAACAAGCAAGTTCTCACTCATAATTTTTCCCTTTCCTAGCAGAATGAAAGCCTCTTCTGGAATTATCGCCCACAAGTTATCAGCTTCTTGACGCGCCAACAAGCGTAACTGGTGCTGGTCTAAAAAATCGTTTTTACGCACCTGGGCTAGATATAGCATGAGACTCGCTTTGCTCCAATTCAAAATTCAAAATCACGGAAGTTTTTATCTAAGAAAGCTTTAGTTGAGACTTCTCTGGAGTAACGGAAACGTCTCCGGCTTTGCTCAAAATTCAAAAAATGATTTTTAATAAAAAACAAGGACAAAATTGGTATTTGGAATAACTGTAATGGGTAATTGAGAATTAATAATCCCATTACCCATTACAGTTATCCTAAGCCACGCAGGCGATCGCTACGACAACCCCTTCAGACGCTCGCGCAAAATTTCAGCTTGCTTCTGTGCTTCTGCTAAGGCATCACGCGCCCCCTGTACCACATCAGCCCTAGCTCTATCTACGAAACTAGGATTGTTTAATCTGCTACTCAGGGATTGAACTTCGGCTTCAGCTTTACTCAAGCTTTTTTCTAGCTTGGCACGCACAGCTTCAATATCCACTACGCCGGTGAGAGGAATTACGACTTGTATTGTACCAATCACACCAGCAATCGCATTTTCTGGTTCTTGTGATTCTTCTAATTCTCTCTGCGCGAAAAAGCGTCCCCATAAGCTAAGTCTTGCTTGAGCCGTGAGTAAATTTTGGCTAACAAACCACGCTGTATAACCAAAACCAACTATTTCAAAGAAAGTTCCGACGATGGGAGTGTCATCAATGGCATTTCCCGCAGCTAAACCCAATCTACCAAAGACAATGGCGACGATAATTAAGCCAATTGTCTTCAAACCCCTCTGAGGTTTTTTAGCAGCAACAGTTTGGCTTTTTTCCTTGTCAGTAATGGTTAAAGTCTCAACCTTAGCCAAATCTTTAATATAAGACTGTCCAGCAGTGAGAATTTCCCTCTCCTTTTCACTTTCAGTTTGCAAATTTGCTGTTACTTTGACCCCTGGTTTAATATCCGCTTCAGCACGCAAATTCCGAATTGTGCGGATAGTAGCAATCAGCAAATCAAACTGTTCTTCCAAAGCTGGATTAATTAGACTTGCATCCACCTGGGGATAGATCTGTAACGGTAAAGTTTGCAGGGAATCTGCTGGTTGTTGGGTGAGAGTTTGCCAAATTTCTTCGGTAATATGAGGCATGAAGGGATGAAGCAGTTTCAAAATCCCTTCCAGTACATAGCCAAGGGTTTGCTGTGCTACGCGCCGCGATACTGGATCGGCATCTGCTTGCAATCTGGATTTCGCCAGTTCAATATACTGATCGCAGAAATCACCCCAAATAAATTCGTACAATCCTTTAGCTGCTTCCCCTAAACCGTAATTATCGATGTCATTGGTGGTTCGTTTAACAACTTGATGATACCGCGAGATGATCCAGCGATCGCTCAATTCTGTGGCTATTGGATTCCCCAATTGTTGCGGTGTCTGTCCATCCAAATTCATCATCACAAATCGGGCTGCGTTCCATAACTTGTTGGCAAAGTTGCGGGATGCCTCCACAGAAGCCGATTCATCCTTTTTGCGATCGTATTCCAGCCGGATATCTTGACCCGCACCAGCAACTTCTCTAATTAGGGTATACCGCAGGGCATCAGTACCATATTTGTCAATTAATAACAATGGGTCAATACCATTACCTTTACTCTTAGACATCTTCTGGCCTTTTTCATCCAGCACCAAGCCATGAATGTAAACCGTTTGGAAAGGCATTTGCCCTGTAAAATGCCCAGCCATCATTGTCATCCTGGCTACCCAGAAAAAGATGATGTCAAAGCCTGTCACCAAAGTGGTAGTTGGGTAGTAAGTTGCGAAATCTTGAGTTTGTTCCGGCCAGCCCAAAGTCGAAAACGGCCAGAGTCCAGAAGAAAACCAGGTATCTAGCACATCTGGGTCTTGTTCTAACTTGACATTTTCGCCAAATTGCGCTTTAGCTTTGTCCCAAGCTTCAGTTTCCGATTTCGCCACCACAAACGGCGTGTTATCAGTAATTTGTCCATCCGTTTCACTGACAGCGTACCAAGCCGGAATTTGGTGTCCCCACCATAATTGACGAGAGATACACCAATCTTTGAGTTTTACAAGCCAATCACGATAGACCTTAGTCCAGCGTTGGGGGACAAACTGTGGGGAAGTTTGCTGGTCGAGGAATTCGAGAGTGTTGTCAGCTAGGGGGCGAATTTTGACAAACCACTGAGTTGAGAGGAGGGGTTCAATAGGTACTTTACCGCGATCGCTGTAGGGAACGGTATGCTTATAATCTTCTATCTTCACCAAAAAGCCATCTGCTTCTAAGCGAGAAACCACATTTTTTCTAGCAACAAAGCGGTCTTGTCCTTGAAATTCCCCAGCATTGGCGTTGAGAGTGCCGTCTTTGTTCATAATATTGATTAACGGCAGATTGTGACGCTTACCCATGTCAAAATCGTTCGGGTCATGGGCAGGAGTCACCTTTACGCAGCCTGTACCGAAAGTGGGGTCAACAAATTCATCGCCAATGATGGGAATTTCTCGTTGTAAAATTGGCAGAGTTAGAGTTTTGCCAATGAGATGTTTGTAGCGATCGTCATTGGGATTAACTGCTACTGCTGTATCACCCAGCATCGTTTCTGGTCGAGTTGTCGCCACCTCTACAAAACCGGAACCATCGGTGAGGGGATAGCGGAAGTGCCAAAGATTTCCATTCACCTCTTGATTTTCTACTTCTACATCAGACACCGCCGATTGGGAAGCGGGACACCAGTTAACTAAATATTCACCACGATAAATTAAGCCTTCCTCGTAAAGGCGAGTAAACGCCTCGACAACAGCTTTAGATAAACCCTCATCCAGGGTAAACCTTTCCCGTGACCAGTCTACCGAGACACCCAAGCGTCGTAGCTGATTAAGAATCGTTCCCTCAGACTCCGCCTTCCATTGCCAAGCGCGTTCTAGGAACTTTTCGCGCCCCAATTCGTAGCGGGTTTTACCCTCTTTCTTGAGTTGCTTTTCCAGCATACTATGCACAGCAATGCTGGCGTGGTCAGTTCCTGGTAGCCACAGAGTATTACGCCCCTGCATTCGGTGGTAGCGCACGAGGGTATCAATCAACGCACTTTCAAAAGCGTGACCCATGTGTAAGCTGCCGGTGACATTTGGGGGGGGAATGACGATGCAGTAGGGTTCGCCGCCTTTGTTGGGGTCAGCTTTGTAAACTTGGTTGTCTTCCCAGAATTTTTGCCACTTGGCTTCTGTGGAGAAAGGATCGTAAAGGCTGGGGATATTTGCGGTCATGCGGGGCAAACTAACTATGGAAGGACTTTAATAGATTTTGCCACAGGGTTGGAGAGGGTTTATATGGAAACGAACCGCCTTCGCGCTTCGCGTCTCGTAGAGAAGACGCCAAGGACGCCAAGAGAAGGGAGCCAAGTGAGGAGTTGGATAGATTAGTTTACGCTGTTATTGGGGGGGCGATTGAGGTGCATAAAGTCTTGGGGCCAGGGTTTTTGGAGGAGGTGTATAAGGAGGCGCTAATTATAGAATTTTTCAGGTGCGGGATACCTCATCTGGTTGAGAAGTCGGTAACAGTAAATTACAAAGGACATGAAGTAGGCAAGGGTAGATTAGATTTTCTGGTTGCCAATTGTCTAATTGTGGAATTAAAAGCTGTCCAAAATTTAGCCCCAATCCACGAAGCTCAAGTCCTCTCCTACCTTAAAATGACTAATTACCCCCTACCCCCTAGCCCTCCTCATCAACTTTAACGTCCCCCTCCTCAAAGACGGCATCAAACGCATCATCCTCTCTTCTTAATCTTCTCTTGGCGCTCTTGGCGTCTTCTCTACGAGACGGATACTGTTTGTTGGCGAAATATTACTTAACATAAAAATGCCGAATTATCCATGTATTACACGGAGAGAAGAAAATTAAGTTAGCTGCCTCAATTATCAATAAACTAGAAGAAATACCTT
>JAHCSU010000201.1 GCA_023522315.1 Nostoc sp. CCCryo 231-06 | reverse complement strand
AATGGGCACTGCCGTGCCCCTACGGGTGTACCTCACGTAAACGAGAAACGCTATAACGTAATTCGTAATTAAAGTTTTGTAACGGGAATTTAGACCCCGCCTAACATACTTGCGGCTTGTTAGAAGCGGGGGATTTAAACCCCAGAATTGCTTAAAAAGTTTTGATGGAATGCACAAATGCTAAAGCCATTAAGTATGTATTGCAACAATTTTTATAACAGTAGTTTACTTCTCTGGTATATGTGTATTTAAAAACATCTGTATGATGTTCCAGAGAGTTGAACTATTTTATTTATACACGAAAAAACGCTTGAGAGTTTTGCTCACTCAAGCGTTTCCCCGTAAAAGCTTATACCAGCTCACTCGTTTGATGCAACATTTGAAATCTGCAACGCCCCCTTATCAGGGAGCATTGCGGGGATAACTTGTGACAAACATGTGGTGAAATGGTATCACTCCTTGCACTAACTAAGAATATCTCTTTTGCAAGAATACCGGGGATCTAGTGAGTGACAGTTTATGAACTGAACACTAGTTAAAAACGACTCACCATGAATGGTAACTAACAAGACTAACCAGGATTGTAGCAATTTTGTAAGTATAGTATAAAAACTTATAGTTTATTAGCGATTGCCTACCTCTGAGTATACCTTCAAAATGTGCAGCAATTAGCAGCATATCTCTCTCAAATTTGGCAGCAAATTAACCGGAAAGCATCAGTATAAAATCGCCATTGAGTAAGCCAGATAAGCCTT
The DNA here is from genome assembly GCA_023522315.1 of Nostoc sp. CCCryo 231-06. Taxonomy (GTDB): domain Bacteria; phylum Cyanobacteriota; class Cyanobacteriia; order Cyanobacteriales; family Nostocaceae; genus Nostoc. Next base: position 9,082 of record JAHCSU010000201.1, on the reverse strand, counting down.
TGATATTGGCATCTAAGCGATTTTGAGGGGAATAAATTATCAGATACTCAATGGTTACAAATATTCTTTAGAGGATGGCAATCCAAGAACAAATGCTCGACCTAAGCAGATTGAAAAATTTGGGTTAGGTATCTTCTATCTCTTAGCAAACGGCGACATCCAACCCTTCCGTATAGTGTAGGCGGTTACTTCCTTCGTTGAAGCAAAACACAGCTTTTTCACCCACGATTCCCGCGAGATTCAAAACGATTTCGCGTATTTTTATAAAAACAACTGAGGCGGATTATGGGTAAGATTTAAGAATTTATTATACCTGTGCCTCATCTAGATAGACGTTTCACCTTTGGCTAAAATAGCCGCTCTCCTACGAGCAAACGCCTTAACCTGGTGTCTAGGTGTGTGGTAAGATTGCCTGGAACAGGGGTTTTATTTGAGTTGGAGTCTCGTATAAATTGCAAAGGTCAAGCTGACCGATTGTTAACCACGATACTTTTCCTATGGATTTGGAAAATATACAACAAGGCTGGTGACGAACTGAGTGGAATTTGTAGATGAATATCTAGGATTTGCTACCAGCACTTAACCAACTTCCCACAATTTTGACTTTTATTTGACTTTTAGGATAGACACATGAAAGATAAGCTGATGCTAATGATTCCAGGCCCAACGCCGGTGCCAGAAGCTGCCTTACTGGCATTAGCCAAGCATCCGATTGGACACCGCACGAGTGAATTTAGCAACATATTGGCAGAGGTGACGGAAAATCTCAAATGGCTACATCAAACTCAAAGTGATGTGCTAACGCTGAATGTGAGTGGTACGGGTGCTGTAGAAGCCGGAATAATTAATTTTCTCTCGCCAGGCGATCGCATTTTAGTTGGCTCTAATGGTAAATTTGGTGAACGCTGGGTAGAAGTTGGTCAAGCCTACGGTTTGAATGTAGAAGAAGTTAAGGTGGAATGGGGAAAACCCTTAGACCCCGCAGTATTCGCCGAAAAACTGCAAGCAGATACTCAAAAGCAAATTAAAGCCGTAATCATCACCCACAGCGAAACCTCTACGGGTGTTTTGAATGATTTAGAAACTATCAACCGCCACGTTAAAGAACACGGTGAAGCTTTAATTATCGTTGATGCTGTCACTAGCTTGGGTGCGTTCAATCTACCTGTGGATGCTTGGGGCTTGGATATAGTCGCCTCCGGTTCCCAAAAAGGTTATATGATTCCGCCGGGATTGGGTTTTGTCTCTGTCAGCCCCAAAGCTTGGGAAGTTTACAAAACTGCGAAGCTACCGAAATATTATTTGGACTTAGGCAAATATCGTAAAGCCACAGCCAAAAATACAACTCCATTTACTCCTCCTGTGAACTTGATCGTAGCGTTACACACCACGTTGGGAATCATGAAAGAGGAAGGTTTGGAGTCAATATTTGCTCGACATGAACGGCTTAAGAATGCTACCCGCGCTGCCATTCAAGGGTTAAATTTACCCCTGTTTGCAGCAGATAGTTCGGCCAGCCCAGCGATTACGGCTGTAGCACCACAGGGAATTGAATCGGATAAGATTCGGTCATTGATGAAAAAACGCTTTGATATTGCCCTAGCAGGTGGTCAAGACCATTTGAGTAACAAAATTTTCCGCATTGGTCACTTGGGCTTTGTGAGCGATCGCGATATTCTTAGCTGTATAGCATCTTTAGAAGTTACTCTAAAAGAACTTGGCTATGAAGATTTCACTCCTGGATCTGGGATAGCGGCAGCAGTTAGAGTGTTTACACAATAGTCATTAGTCATTTGCAAAAGACAAAGGACAAATTAAAAGAGCGAGTTAAATTATCAACTCGTTCTTTTAGTTTGTATATAAAAGAGTAAAAACCGCCAAAGTTAATAGACCTATAGACCTATATATCAACCTTTGCACAAGGTAGAGTGGATGTAATATGCCCCAATTCTCATAAATTATACCAAGCTGCTCTAAATAGTATTATTTGCTCTGGAGACAGTCGGATAGATTATTTAACACCAAACAAGACTAATTTTGGCAACTTAGCATCATACCGAATTGGTATAAATAGTATTATTTCAGATTCTGATAACAGCCTTTTGGTAGAGACTTTGAATCCAAAATCCAAAATCCAAAATTATTATGATCTATGCCGTCTCCAGCCAATCATAAATTTGGTCTAGCTGCTCTAGAGTAATTAACCCATACTGCCAAAGAATCATTGCCAAAGGGCCTGGATCTTGCTCCCGATGCCGAAGCGCCACTGCCAGCGATGCTGTGGAAATTGCCAAGTCTTCTTGCAAAAAATTAATCAGTCGAGAATATTTTGATGGTGACATTTGTGTCTCACCTCCTTGTGCAGAATGTATTGTCATATATCAGTTCACCGTTGCTCGGTAGCCAGTAGCCAGTATTTTATCTGTCACTTTGCCGTTATCGGCCATACACCCCAGCAGAGTTTTTTTGATTTGCCTTTCACAAAGGCTTCTCATAAAAAATCTGAGAAATAGAAATTTTCGTACAAATTATCTACTCAATTCTCAATCAGTATTTTTACTTAGTTAAATTGGCTCCATTTTGTTGACTTTTGTGCGTTATTTAATTACACATGTAGTAACAAAGATTCCATAGCCTATACTCTCTTATTGGCAACTATTTACACTTGCGCCTAAGGGAATATTTTTGCCAAACCTTAAGACTGCGATTTTAGGTTGGAGACAGTAGAATTTTGTATTGTCACCACAGTTTTTAAATAGTAGCGTTACAGATGAATTTTTTCCACAAGACGTGCCATTTTTTACAAAAAAAACATAGATTCCGATAGTATAGACTCTGAACAGAGCAACCATCCAAATCTTTATCCCTGCAAACCACCGAAGTCTCAAGACTCAATTTTGACAATATCGCCCACTTTCAACTTCAACTCGGCAGCCCTTCCAGAGCGAAGTTCAATCACCTTATCAATTGGTGTATTGGGTCCATAGGTAGGACAAGGCTCAGTTGCACAAGGAGGTGCAGAAGCCTGAATATATTTAACTACACCGCTTTGTAAAAATACCATATCCAAGGGCACAGGTACATTCTTCATCCAGAAACTAACTGGTTGTGGTGAAGGGAACCCAAACAACATCCCCTGGTCATCTGGCAAAGCTGGTCGATACATCAACCCCATCGCTTGCTGTTGTGGTGTCTGCGCCACTTCTAACTGAATAATTGTGCCATTAGGAACAATGGCTTTAGCAGAAATTGGTAGTTTTTGACCTAAACTCTGTGGTGCTGGAGTTTGAGAAGCAGACGTGGGGCTGGGAGGTTTAGCTGTTGTTGGCACAGAACAGCCCATCAGGAAAATACTCAGCAACATTGAGAGCAAACTTAGCCGATGAGTCATAATTATTTTTGATTTTGTAATTTAGATTTCAATTTTACAGAATTTAAGTTAGAAAACCCACGGCTTTTATTCGTACCGTAATGCACAGACGTTTTTAACCTCAATTAATAAGATTTGAGAATTTTGCCCCTTCTTGTTAAAGGTAGGTAAACTTCCACCACAGTGTACTAGGATTCTCTCAAAACGTACCCTACGCCTCGCACCGTTTGAATGAGGCGCTTTTGTCCTTCATCTTCAATTTTTAACCGCAAGTAACGGATGTACACTTCAATTACATTGGACTCACCTAAAAAGTCGTAACCCCAAACATTTTCTAAAATTTGTTCCCGGGTTAATACCTCACGAGGATGTTCCATTAAGAATTTTAATAGCTCAAATTCTTTCATTGTCAAGTCAATTCCCCGTCCGCTATGTATGGCACGGCGAGTTGCTATATCTAAAATCAGATCCCCAAAGCGTAGCTGCTCCGTGGTATCTACGTCAGGTTTTAAGTAGAGTCGAATCAACTTCAAAAAGTCTTCTGAGCGATAAGGCTTCAGGATGTAATCATCCGCTCCAGCTTCTAGACAAGCTACACGATCATCGACTGTATCCCTTGCCATTAAAATTAACACAGGCGATCGCATACCAGTGCTTCTCAGATTTTTGCATAATGAGAGTCCTGATTCTCCTGCTAGCATCCGGTCTAAAACAATTAAAGCAGGCTGGCGATCGCGACAGTGTTGTAAACCACTAGTCGCATCATGAGCCAAAATTGATTCATAGCCGGCTTCTAGCAAATCACAAGAAAGCTGATTTGCTAGGCTCTCATCGGTTTCAATCACCAAAACACAGGGACTTGGAGCAACTGTCATAACAATTTGGGATATTGGATTTGGGATTGTAAAGATATTCCAGAGAAAATCTTTACATCAGCTATAAAGTGCAATTACGAGTTTTTAGTGATCGAGCAATCCTGATTTGACACGCTGCTAAGAATCTTTTAGCACGTTCAGGTATCTGCCATCGAATTCTCAGATGCAATCTTAATAACTAAATCCAAATACCATCCTTATACCAGTAATTCTGGAAGGAAATCACCGAACTAGGTAGTGGAGAAGAGGAAAAAGGGTAAAAATAACTCCCAACTCCCAACTCCCAACTCCTAACTCCTAACTAAGGCAATTCTACCGAAGTCGGTTTAGCAATATGTGGTAAACCCCAACCTAATTTTTCTCGCAGAATTCGGAAAAACTCAGGCGGTTGCAGGCGAATAAATCGGACACTATATTGCGATCGCTCCATATATACTCTATCTTCTGGTAGTACATAGCACCCTCCATTACCATCCACCACCATTACCAGCCGAGGAATATTGACTGGGTAAATGTTGACCGATTCAGTATCTGGAAATACCAATGCTCTAGAAGCTAGGGAATGGGGACAAATGGGTACTAGCTGTAAAACAGGTACGCCAGGGGTGACAACTGGGCCACCAGCACTTAATGAGTAAGCTGTAGAACCAGTAGGCGTAGAAACAATTACACCATCTGCTGCAATATCTACTGGCGCATGACGCCCTATGGCAATTTCAAAATGGCACATAGAGGTCAAAGGTTCTCGGTGCAGCACCATTTCATTCAAGCAGAGGGCTTCCCACAGCACTGAATCTCCCCGAAACACTTTGACGGTGAGCATGGCTCGTTCTTCAATTTCATACTCACCCGCTATTGCCTGTTCAAGTGCTTGGGGCAATTGATTCAGGAAGGTTTCTGTCAAAAATCCCATGTGCCCGGTATTCACTGTTAGCAGTGGAATACCACAGGGGGCCACCTGACGAGACGCTGCTAAAACAGTGCCGTCTCCCCCTAACACCACTGCAAACTCCATATCCGAGTCAAAACCAGGGGGCGTTAGACCGTCAATGGGGGTGTGGCATACAGGACTCTCCGGGTTAGAGTAGCCCAATATTCCACCGATACTCGATGTGACACACACATCCCAACCGGCTGCGGTTAGCTTGTCTTTCAACTCGATAGCGACACGGCCCGCTATCGGTTTAACGTCATTGTAGATAATGCCTGCTTTCGGCACACTCAAATATCCAATTTTAGGCGATGCTGTGTATTATGTAATCCTTACACATTTTGGTCATGTAGTCATTAATCTAGAGTCAAATATCCTGAGTCTAGAATTTAACGACTAATGTCCGTTTTGTAATGATTATTGACTATTGGCTTTTGAAGACTGTTTAAAAGGAGTTTTTTTAGGTTTCTGCTTTTTATTTTTATTTTTCTCGTAGTCTAACTCTTTGAGCTTCTTCATTATTCGGCTGAAGTACTCTTGTAGATAGCTTTCTAGGGTTGTGGTTTGTTGCGGATCTAAGCCAAAAACTTTGTATACTTCATCCATTGAAGCATTTAACTGTTTACCACTAGCCAATACTTCTGTAAATGCTAGCCTGTCTGCAACGTTCCATCCCCACTGAAAGAAGCGCATTAAGCCCCGCATAGCACGCAGCAAGGTTATTGGCATCCGCGTTACTCTGGCATCTTTTCCAGATAAGCGTTCGCATAGGTTAATGATTTCTTCTGCACTCCATGCACGAGTGCCGACTAAAGGAAAAGTTTGGTTTTCCGTTTCGGGCACACTCAATGCACGGATTGCAAACTTAGCAATGTCCTGAGTATCCATATAGGCGATGGGAGAAGAATTACCTGTCACCCAAACTGGCTGTGCTTCCAAAATCGGAATCCCATACTGACTGATTAACCCTTGCATAAACCCAGCTAGCCGCAAGATGGTATAATTCAAGCCTGACTCAGCCAGGAAGAGTTCTGTACACCGTTTAATTTCCATTAACGGCACTTCTGGGTATTTATCAGCATCTAATATTGAAAAGAAGATAAAACGCTCTACACCTGCTGCTTTTGCTGCTTGAATCAATGCTACTTTGCCGTCCCAGTCCACTTGTTTGATACTCAGTGAATCTGTAGGACGAGATGTTGAAGCATCAATAACTTGGGTTACACCAACTAAAGCTTCCGCAAGGGTATCAGGGTAACGCAAATTCCCCGGTACGAGTTCCGCACCCCATTCTTTGAGAAAAGCTGCTTTTTTACTGCTTCGGACAAGACAGCGGACTTTATATCCCTCATCGATTGCCCGACGAGCCACTTGTCTTCCTAAGGTGCCAGTGGCACCGACGATTAATAATGTCATGAGGGTTGTAATAAATTTTAATGTTTTATGAAAAGAATGTTATCAGAATAACCTATGCAAACAAAACTTTACATCTTTTCTAAGAAAATCGTTTGTTATGGACAGACTTATGGGAAAATTGCTGTCCGTTTACCGGACAGCAATTTTCCCAGTTAGCGAAAAGTATGAACGCCAGCTTGGGGCGAACAGAACTTTTCAAGGCAGAGGAAAACCTCTTCCCTCTCAATAGCCAATTACCGTAGGGATTATTCTTCTGTGCCTTGAATTTTTAGTAACAACGCGCCTAAGCCCCAGCCTACGAAGATTAAACCGAAGGACAATAGAGCTGCATTCAAAAGTTCGCCGCCCATTGGTGTGATTCTCCTTATGCAAATTAGTGTGTGTAAACTAGGTCTATCAGAAGCTCTTGAATTGTTGCTGTAGGATTAGACCTGTGTAAATAATCTTAAACTAGTTTAGCAAGTAATCCCTACTGGTTTAGGGGGCAATCCCTACTGTGGAGAGGGAGAACAGGGGATGGGAAAAAATTTGATGATAATAATTATGAATAAATTTTATGTATCAAAATAATTTAGTGAATTTTAGCAAAAAGAATCGCCCGCGTTTGGCGCTGACGCTGGGAGATCCGGCGGGAATTGGGCCGGAGGTGATTTTGAAAGCTTTAGCAGAACCGGAAATTAGTAAAAAATATGACGTTACAGTGGTGGGAAACCGGGATTTGCTGGCACAAACTTATCACAAACTGAATTTAACTGAGAATTTAGCACCTTTGGCAAATCCAGATGAGTTGTCAGTGATTGATGTGCAGTTGGATGGGGAAATTAAACGTCAAATTATCGCCGGAACAGGTAATGCGGCGAGTGGTGCGGCTAGTTTTGCCTATATGGAATGTGCGATCGCTCAAACACTGGCTGGTAAATTTGATGCTATTGTCACAGGGCCGATCGCTAAATCTGCTTGGAAAGCCGCAGGGTATAATTATCCAGGGCAAACGGAACTTTTGGCGCAAAAGTCAGGTGTTGACCGTTTTGGGATGTTATTTGTAGCGCGATCGCCCCATACTAATTGGACACTCCGCACTTTATTAGCTACCACACATATTCCCCTACGTCAAGTAGCCGATACATTGACACCGCAGTTGTTGACACAGAAACTAGATTTGCTGGTGGAGTGCTTGGAGAAAGATTTTGGGATAGAAAATGGGAGAATTGCGATCGCAGGTTTGAATCCCCACAGTGGCGAACAGGGACAACTTGGACATGAAGAACAGGATTGGTTAATTCCCTGGTTAGAGCAAGAACGGCAAAATAGACCACAATTACAGCTAGATGGGCCAATACCGCCAGATACGATGTGGGTTAAACCTGGTCAAGCTTGGTATGGAAATTCTTTAGTACCAAATCCTGCTGATGGCTACTTGGCACTTTACCACGACCAAGGCTTAATTCCTGTGAAGCTGATGGCGTTTGATCGGGCAGTTAATACTTCTATAGGTCTTCCTTTCGTTCGCACTTCACCCGATCATGGAACAGCGTTTGATATTGCGGGTAAGGGAATTGCTGATGCTACGAGTATGAAAGCAGCGATACATTTAGCGGCTGAGTTGGTTAGTCGAAGGTTGGCGGTGGGTTGTGGTTAAAAGTTCTTTGTTGCAATATTTACTAGGAGTAATGCTTGCTTGAATTTTGAAATTATCGGAGACATCACCAATATTGAAATAATTGCTGTTGGTAACTCCATTCGTGAACTAGAACGCTTGCGTAAAACTTATGGTTCAGGACGGTGGCGGAAACTTAAAGGCTTTGCAACCATTAGCTTAGACGACGGAAGCATTTATGAAGCTGAGTTACACTGGTATGAAGCTCACGGAATTGGTAAGAAAGAAATCAAAATAAAACGCTTTCTATAGGAGTCGTTATGCAGTCAGCGAACACAGAAACTCAATATGTTATTTGCATTAGCAACAAAGATTATCCTGCTTCTTTAGAAATTCGGAAAATTTACCAGACTGTTCCTGATTCTGATGCTGTTAAGCACCGAATGATTAGAGTTATTGATGAATCCGGTGAAGACTATTTATATCCTAGCAATTATTTCGTATTGATTGAATTACCAAAAGCGGTTGCAGAAGCTTTTTCTCTAGCTAGTTAAAATTTAATTATTCGTTCCAATGACTCTAAAATCTATTTCAAAAAATAGCTGCTACTCATCACCAAAGCTGCCTTGAATCATATTGTGCCAGCTATTCCTATTTCATTAATCCGAAATATAAACACCGGAGCATTCGGGTGGGGCTGACAAGATTTATTTATCGCAGCTAATTCATCTCTATCAATGAAAAAGTTTCCACTCTCAGGTTCAACAGCCATATACCAGTTGTAGTGAGTTTTGATTAAATCTGGTTGAACTCGGTCAAAAATAACTTTACAGCGTTGGTGACATCTCCTACACTCATCGGAGTACCGATTGAGTGTAGGCTTCGCAACCAAT
>JAHCSU010000200.1 GCA_023522315.1 Nostoc sp. CCCryo 231-06 | reverse complement strand
CAGAAATTACAGTTAAAGTATCCCATTTCTGCTCAGAAACACCGTTGACCACTGCAATGATTGCTTCACCCAAGACAATAATGGTAAACAGCCCGAAACGTTCTGGTAAGTGGGAGGCGTGGGGAAGTAACCCGACCTGAAACTTACGTACTGTTAAGGGTGTAGCAAAATCAACAATGATTCCCAGTGTCCAAAATCCGAACCGCCAAGGGATGGCTACAGATGCTGATATTAACCAAAGCAAGGCTGCGATCGCAAAACCTATAGCGTGGCGAGTAGTCAAAGGACGCGCTATAGGGATATGTCTTCCAGCACGGACGTACTCTATTACCAGCACACCCCTACCGAGAGCATAGGAAATTGCAAAACCAGGGGAACTCTCACCCAAACCGTGGTGGATGTTAATAGCCATCGCTGCTGCTGTTAGCATTTGTATAGCAATCAGCAGTCTATGTCCCACATCATCGCTGTCAAAGCGGTTGGCATAGAATGTGGTGCCAATCCATGACCACCAAACTGGTATAAATAGAACTACAAACCCAAATAATCCTGATAGAGAGATATCCTCGTTGAGATTGTGGGCAAGTTGAGAAACTGCAACTACAAAAACCAAATCATAAAACAGTTCCAGCCAAGTGGCGCGTCGTTCTTCTTGAGTGTCTTCACCAATGCGTAACCTTGGTGGTTGGAGAAAATTTGCCATAGTGCTAATTACGAATCGCTAATTGTTTTTACCATTAACTGTCATCTATTAGCGAATGGGTACACGTTTCTCCGTAAATTTGAAAAAATCAGGCTTTAAAAATGGAGGATTAATTACTCTTGAGCAAGAGTATTACAGGCTTCGTAAACGAAAAACCTGTTCATGAAAAAAATTTAATTGTTCTTCAAGTCCGATAAATGACAGTAACGCTATACAGCATACATGGGTAAGGCAAACTCTATGTTGAAATTTTATTTGGAACTTTCTTGAGAGAACATTCAATAAATTATTTGCTCTTTGACGTTTAGCCAGTTTTGCTCATACAAACGCTGCCAAGCTTTGCGAATATGCTCAGGCTTAAATAGCTTGCGTTTGGCTACACCGAATGGGCTGCCTCAGGCATCGCTCCATTCATGTACCAGGGCGATCGCCTGCTCACTATCGTGTGCTAGTTTGGGATAACGGCTCAAAAATACTTACTGCACATCTGGTAGTTGGGCGGAGACTGATTATATCAGTGGCTTAACATCAGCCCAAATGGTGACATCAATTTGTTAAAAGTGACATTAATCTGTTAACAGTGACAAATAATTAGTTAATGTAGATTTAAAGCGGGCGATGGGACTCGAACCCACGACGTTCACCATGGGAAGGTGACATTCTACCACTGAATTACACCCGCGAATTGCTACCATAAACTTAGGGCTAAAATCAATAATACCACTATTTACGGCTGTTTTAAATTTACTAGAACATACACTATTTTGGTAACTGCTGATGCATGAGTCCTGTGGCTGTTCAAATTGTAAAATATTTTTAGCTGATGACGGCACTGACTACCATATTTAACTAAAGAACAATATTTTCACCTCGCTCCGTGAAGCGAACCTCTTTAATATTCCATTGGGCATTACTTGTTAGGGTTTTGCGGAGACTGCCAAATAGAGCAAACTGTTCACAACTAGAAAGAGAAGCTATTTGTCGCTTTGAATCAGGGGATATTCGCAAATCAACTGTAGCAATGCCATTTTTGATGTTGACACGATACCCAGACAAGCTCAAGTCGCTTGTATCTCGTTTTTCTAAAATTTTACTCACTACGTTTGTCACTGGTTCCTCAGCTGGTACTGAAACCTTTTCTGGAATGAGTTCTTGACATTGGGTATCACTTGTATACATCGTGACGCTGGTAGTTCTGCTAGTGACAGCTTTAGGAGTTGATGAGGAAGGCGTATTTTCCTTAGGAAATTCTTGATTAGGAGATTTTTCTCTTAATTGAGCTACGCTAGGAATCTGGCTGGGAGTCTGAGACGATGCGCTATTCGTCGGTGTTGTGGTAGACAATGGCGTTCCACTGTCAATATTACGAGCGGTGGGGTTAGAATTACAACTGCTGAGGCTGACAACAATTGTCACAAAAATAAGGGGTAAAAAATATCTCTTGGTTGTGCTCATAATTTTCCTCACAAGTGATGTTGCTGCTATTAACTTCAGTGTAGCTGGTATCAATTCCACATAATTAGTGAATATTGAGCCAGTTTTTAAAGTGTCAACCCGAAATCTGTTAAAGTAGAGCGTTATATATACACCCAAATTACAACATCTGCGGTTCAAGGAACGATGTCTGACAATAAGCCGATGCAGCGTCTACGCCAATTCCAAAAAGCTTAACCAGAATAAGCAGAGGTGCAGGAAACAAAAATATACTGATCCTTGGTTAAATCAATCTGGTCTATTTATCAACAAATAGCTGTAAGTTTGAGCAGATGATTATCTTACCTAAACCCTCTACTATAGAGGATTTGCTCAGAGCGATCGCTGTCCAATAAAAAAAGTAAGTTTTCTTAAGGGACTGGTACGCTACTAACTCTCATCAAGCCGCCTAATCACTACCTTTATAGTTCAACTCTGAATCTATTTTTCCATCTGTTCCCCAACTACAAGCTGTTTTCGACTTTAGCCTTCCAGAAGCGCGAAGCTACAATTGCCCAAAAATCGTGGTTCGTTAGAAAAACTTGTGTTTTTAAGTTAGCGATTAAAAGTAAATTACTAGTTTTCACTGGTTTTCACTACTTTTCTGCTTGCTCAACTCCTGCACTAATAATTGCACTCCCAAAGCCAACAAACCAATAGCTACTATACCAAATATCCCGCTTCCCAAAGCAACTACACCAACAACCAGAGTCCTAACAGCAGAAGAAATCCTAATTACCAATGGATTAATTGAATGGAGAGGTTTAGTAGCAAAATTTGTAGCGATCGCAATCATCAGCGAATACATTGCATATCCCATTCCTCCAGAAATAACTGCCCCAGTTAAACAGCGCAAAGGACTCGCTGTCGCCTGTATTTTAGTATCCGTTTGCGGCGTTAAATTTTGTTCACTCATACGATTTTAGATTTTAGATTTTGGATTGGATCATAAGGAATAATTTTTGTCTATCCCTTATGCTTCATTAACAAAAAAAATTATTTAAACAGACGATGCCACTTTAATACCATGTGTGATTGTCCGAGTTACAAACAATTCTAAGTCCTCATCAATAATTGCTTCTCTCACTTGCAGCAAAACTAGTTCTGCCTGCTGCTGAGACTCAAAAAGAGCAAATACTGTTGGACCAGAGCCAGACATCATTGTTCCTAAAACGCCTTCTTGACTTGCAAACACTTCTCGCAGTTGCAATACTTGGGGATAAGCCGGCAATACCACGCGCTCTAAATCATTGTGCAGTTTTTGGGCAATTTCTCCCGCATCTTTATTTACGACAGCTTTTACTATTGCTCCTGAATGAACTGCATTAGCACGCAATGCCAAGTTGTCGCTATCTCTAATATAAGAATGACCAAACTGCTCTCGATAGGTTTTGTATGCCCAAACCGTGGAAACTTCCAGACTGCGGTATTTCCCCAATACTATATATATATTATCTAAACTTGGCAGGGGAGAAAGTTGATCACCCCTACCTGTTGCGATCGCAGTTCCACCCGCTACACAAAACGGGACATCCGAACCAAGTGTACCTCCCAACTCCTCTAATTCGGACTGAGTTAGCCCCAACTTCCACAGTAAATCTATTCCTACCAAGACAGCTGCTGCATTTGTCGAACCCCCAGCCAACCCAGCAGCGACAGGAATCTGCTTATTAACGGTAATCTCCACGCCCCCATATTTAGCAAAGGCTTCGGGAAATTGCCTCACCATTAATTCTGCTGCGCGGTACGCCAGATTACTTTTATCTGCTGGTACTTGTGGGTGGTTGCAGTGAACACGAATACTGTCAGTGCTAATGGAACGGACATCAACTTGGTCTGCAAGACCAATACTTTGAAGTATCATGGCTAATTCATGATAACCATCGGGGCGATTACCAATGATTTCCAGATACAAGTTGATTTTGGCAGGGGCAATTAGGCTGTAGGAATGCATTTTCTGGCAATGTGGAATGGGAAATAGGGAATGGGGAATGGGGAATGGGAAAAAATCTACCTTGTCATCTATTTTCTACTCCCTACTTCCCACTCCCAGTTCATTTGCTAGAATTACCCATTGCTGAACGCCGAGGTCTTCAGCTCTAGCTTGGGGGTTTATTTTTAATTGTTCCAGTAAGTGGCTCAGGCGATCGCGTTCTATAACTGATTGCAAATTATTTCGTAACATTTTGCGCTTGGCACCAAACCCCAACTTTAAGAAATTCTCTAACTGTCGAGGATTAAGCGCTGGTATTTCTATTTTTCGGGGGCGCAATCGCACCACTGCTGAATCGACTTTTGGCGGTGGATGGAATGCGGCCGCTGGAACTGTGCAGATTAACTCACACTCAGCCAAATACTGTACCCGCACGCTCAACGCCCCAAAGGTTTTTGATCCTGGTTTAGCATACAATCTTTCTCCGACTTCTTTTTGTACCAGCAACACTATAGAGTCAAATGGTTCAGGGTTAGGGTTAGCGATCGTACCCAGTAGTTTCTCAATGATTGGCCCTGTAATGTTGTAGGGAATATTGGCTACTACCTTATTTGGCTGTTGGAAATTGGGAAAGGCTGCCAGATAAGATGGTAAATCTATAGTGAGAAAATCGCCTTGTAGCAGTAAAAAATTTTCAGTCTTACCAAGCTGCTTTGACAACAGTTGGCATAAATCGCGGTCTATTTCAACTGCAACCAGAGATTGCACTAAGGGTAATAAACGACGAGTCAGAATCCCGGTTCCGGGGCCAATTTCTAAGATGCGATCGCCTTTGGCAAAGCGATCGCTTTCTGTACACTCTGCTGCTTTAATAATTGCGTTGAGTGCCTTTTCACTTTTGAGCCAATGTTGAGCAAAGACCTTACGCGGTCGGATCATCTGTATTTCTTGCCTAGTCTAGTTTTTAGCTTTTTCTCAAAAATTCATTATAAATTTTAAAGTCCCTCTACAGCGCTAGACTCACTGTAACGCCTATCTTCTCTTCCAAACGCTCCACGAATGTAGTGATGGCGATCGCGTAAGTGTCCATATAATAAACCTCACCTGTAGGAGAGAAGTCTTAAACCGCAAGCTCCGCAACAACTATGCTCTTATACAGCAGTTCCCGCTATTGTGAGGTACGTTCTTAATCCTGAAAGGTTACAGAAGATTGCGGTGACGCGAGAAACTGTACTTCATAACAGCAGGAAGCGCTGTATATCGTTAGTTCGAGCATTTGGATTCAGGATAAATTGCTCCAGCAAGACTACCTCCTGCCTTTTTCGATAATCATTACTACAATCACTCAACCTGCATCAGATCCCATTTAGAGACAAGCAACGTCCATTATTCACACAGCCAGGTTTAGCCACTTCCTTGTCGCCTTCCTCCTGTTGCTTAACTCATTAGCCTGAAAGCAAGTCCAGTCAAGCGATTTGCCTTTTTAGAAAAAAAATAAATTTACCCCCTTGACAAACTAGGGGATGACTAGTTACTCTAGTTAAGTGGAAAGGCGACAGACGCCAACCACCGCTGAACCTGAAAAACATAATACTTTGAAAGCTTAAGAAAAAACCAATCCTCGTCAAAAGATTTTACTTTTGGGGTTTCTCAAAAGGATAGTCAAAATTAATAACTAGGATTCCGGGAAATATTTTTTTTCGGAGCCACAAACTCGAAATACAACAAAACGGAGAGTTTGATCCTGGCTCAGGATGAACGCTGGCGGTATGCTTAACAC
>JAHCSU010000020.1 GCA_023522315.1 Nostoc sp. CCCryo 231-06 | reverse complement strand
GAAATCTTCTTGAATATCAATGTGTTACATCTTGAAGTGCGGAATGTCGGTTCAAAGATCAAGCTAGCGGCCTCCTGGCAATTTCAATATTATTCAATCATGTCAAAGAAAAGTCTTACCACATTATCTGGTTTCGACCGGAGCAAATCCAGACGGTGAATTGGGCAGGCAATCCCCACGATACGGTAACAATCAACGAAATTGGAGAGATGCAATTGTCTCCCCGGAAATCGTTTGAAATGTGGAAGGAAACCGTGCGGGAAACTTCCTTGCCTTGGGAGGTTACGGAACTGGAAGCCGCTACTGAGATGCGAAATACGCTGATGTTGGCAGTGCTGGAGTTTTCCCAGATCGCCCTAGAAAAAGCCGCAGAACAAGCCGCGATCGCCAGCCGCGCCAAAAGCCAGTTCCTCGCTAAAATGAGCCACGAACTACGGACTCCCCTGAATGCCATTTTGGGATTTACTCAGTTGATGAACCGCAGCGAGAAGATTCCATCTGAGTTTCAAGAAGATTTAGGCATCATCAGCCGCAGTGGAAAACACTTGCTAACTCTGATCAACGATGTGCTGGAAATGTCCAAAATTGAAGCGGGTCAGTTAGAGTTAACAGAAAGCTCTTTCGATTTGCATCAGCTAATCCACTCCATCAGAGATATGGTTGCTCTCAAAGCTTTAGAGAAAGGAATTGATCTGATCACAGAGCAGCATAAGAGCGTTCCTCGCTATGTGTATGGTGACGAATCAAAACTGCGCCAAATTCTGATCAACCTCTTAAGCAATGCGATCAAATTTACGACAACAGGCAGTGTCACCCTGCGATTACAAGCTTTGACTGGGAAAGTGGGCAGCGTCAAGTTACTTGATTCAATTTCTACCGATAATTCCAAACCAATTATCACTCTTCATTTTGAAGTTGAAGACACTGGATGTGGTATCGCTCAGTCCGATATCGAGACTGTGTTTGAAGCTTTCACGCAAATAGAACCAGGTCGCTATGTTCAAGGTACAGGCTTAGGCTTATCGATTAGCCGTCAGTTTGCTCGTTTAATGGGTGGTGATATTACAGCGCGAAGCACCCTGAATCAGAAGTCAACCTTTATTTGTGAGGTTTTACTGAGTCTGGTAAGCTCAGTGGATATCATTGCGCCGGAAACGACTCGCACTGTTATCGGTCTGGAACCGGGACAGCCCACATATCGCATTCTGGTGGTGGAAGACTTGCGAGAAAATCGTCAGTTGCTCGTCAGGGTACTGGAATTAGTTGGGTTTGAGGTCTGTGCAGCCGAGAATGGAAATGAGGCGATCGCTCTGTGGTCAGAATGGCATCCTCACCTGATTTTGATGGATATTCAAATGCCGGGAATTGATGGCTACGAAACTACTCGGCAAATTCGAGGGAGGGAGGCAGGTAAAGACGTGGTGATTATTGCGCTGACAGCCTATGCTTTTAAGGAAGACTACACCAACAGCATTCAGGCAGGTTGCAACGACCATATCACCAAACCATTTGTAGAAACTGTCCTATTTGATAAGATGGCACACTACTTGGGAGTCCGCTACCGCTACAGAGAAGAAGCTTTACCGAGGTTAGAAGAGCAAATCTTACTTCAGAAATCCCTAACCGCCAAAGATTTACAGGTAATGTCGCCAGAGTGGATTATTCAGGTGCAGCAAGCATCTCTGGATCTCAACGATGGCAAGCTTTACAATCTCATTGCTCAAATCCCCAACCAGGAGCAAGTTCTCGCTAATGCTCTGAAATATCTGGTCGATAATTTCCAGTTGGAAGCGATCGCAACTCTTACCCAAACTTAGGAAAAAGGCTATAGCTAATTTACTTAAATCCGCTTCGGAAACGAATATCCTAATCGTGGATGATAACCCCGACAATCTGCGGTTGTTAACCAAAATACTAGAGTCGCAGGGTTATATCATCCGTAAATCCCTTAACGGGAGAATGGCATTACAAGCTGCTTATCGACATCCGCCGGATCTGATTCTGCTTGATATCACTATGCCAGATATGAATGGCTATGAGGTTTGTCAAGAGTTTAAATCATCAAAAATAACAGATCAAATTCCTATTATTTTTATTAGTGCCCTTGACCAAACCAATAATAAAGTTAAGGCATTTGAACTGGGTGGACAAGATTATATCACTAAGCCTTTTCAAGAAATTGAAGTGTTAATGCGAGTCAAAAACCAGCTACTCATCAAACAACAATACCAACAACTTCTTGACCAAAATCAACGCCTAGAGCATGAAATTCAGGAACGTCTGAAGGCTGAAGCAGAGGTAAAACAGCTATCCCTAACTGATGAGTTGACAGGACTATATAATCGACGTGGTTTCTTTTGGCTGGCAAATCAGCAATTCAAAATTGCCCAACGCACACAAATCTTCTGCTGTCTTCTGTTTGTTGATTTAGATGGTTTAAAGAAGATTAATGACTCTTTAGGGCATGAAATAGGAGACAGAATGATTGTTGACACAGCCCAAATACTAAAGCAAGCCTTCCGTGATTCGGATCTTGTTGCCCGTTTAGGAGGAGATGAGTTTGTAATATTTATGATTGTCGGCTCCAGGAATACAGAGGAATTTTATCCTCGATTACAAGCAAATATTGATCGCTTTAATCAAGAGCATAATTACTCATATAAACTATCCATAAGTGTTGGTGTGACACAATCCGTCTTGAATGAAAACATTTCACTAGAACAATTGATAGAAGAGGCTGACAAGCTAATGTATGAGCATAAACGCGCTAAACGCCTCCTAGATCATTAGTTGTTCTATTGAAAGTAGAAATATCGACATTAATCAATGAACTTTGACATCCAATTGGTGAATGTACAATTAATCGCGTAAAAACTTTTATTAGTATACTAAAAGCCAGCAGCGGGATTTGAACTCGCGACCTTCCGATTACAAGTCGGATGCACTACCACTGTGCTATGCTGGCAAGCTTGGCGATCGTTCTCAAATAGCAACCACAATTTATTATTGTACCATAATCAATTTATTTGTCTAGCTGTAATTGCTAAAAAATATCTGCCTCTGACTAAATAAGGCTAGAAGACCAGAGATTTTGGCAATATCGCTGCTTTTGTGCCCCTACATGGTTGAGTTGGCGTTGCAATTGTAAATAAAGTTGATAAATTGATATTCATGGCAAAAGCTAACTCAAATCCTGGGCTGGACGCAAAAATATCTCGTCAGTTCTAAAACTGTATTTTATGGAGACGACTGATTAACAATTCAAAATTCAAAATGACGCTCTCGGACTCGCTCTAAGCGAAGCCATGCCGAAGGCTTTACGCTGCGCTAACAAAATTCAAACATTTTAGACAGTTTCAGACGTTCGCGTAGCGTCTCGCAGAGAAGAGGAGTGCGGTCTTGGGGTCTCCCCAACAGGAGCAACTCCGGGGGATTTAAGCCCCGACTGAAACTGGGGCTACCAATAGATGTAGGGGTCTTAAACCCTTTTATTTACGATAAAGGAACAGAAATATATAATTATTTTTTACAGATTACAAGCATGGCAGCATTGCTCGGACGAGATTTATTAAGTCTAGCGGACATCAGTCCGACGGAGCTTCAAGAACTCCTGCAATTGGCAACTCAACTTAAATCACAACAGTTGAAGTTGCAGTGTAATAAAGTTTTGGGGTTGTTATTTTCCAAGGCTTCAACTCGCACGCGGGTAAGTTTTACAGTAGCGATGTACCAACTGGGTGGACAGGTAATCGATCTCAACCCTAATGTCACTCAAGTTAGTCGTGGAGAACCTTTGCAAGATACGGCGCGGGTGTTAGATCGATATTTGGATATTTTGGCAATTCGCACTTTTGCACAGCAGGAATTGGAAACTTTTGCTCACTATGCCAAGATTCCGGTGATTAATGCCCTTACCGATGCAGAACATCCCTGTCAGGTATTAGCGGATTTATTGACGATTCAAGAAAGCTTTAACACCCTTGCTGGGTTAACTTTGACCTACGTGGGTGATGGGAATAATATGGCTAATTCTCTGATGTTGGGCTGTGCTTTGGTGGGAATGAATGTCAGAATTGCTACCCCTAGCGGATATGAACCAGATTCTAAGATTGTAGAACAAGCAAGAGCGATCGCTAATAACAAAACGGAAGTTCTCGTCACTCATGATCCAGAATTAGCCGCTAAGGGTTCTGCTGTACTTTACACTGATGTTTGGGCGAGTATGGGGCAAGAAGCAGAAGCAGACAACCGGATGCCAATTTTTCAGCCTTACCAAATTTCGGAGCAGCTATTGAGCCTTGCTGATCCAGAGGCAATTGTTTTACACTGCTTACCAGCCCATCGTGGTGAAGAAATTACTGAGGCAGTTATTGAAGGTTCTCAATCACAAGTTTGGGAACAGGCGGAAAATCGCTTGCACGCTCAAAAAGCTTTACTTGCAAGTATCTTAGGGGCAAAGTGAAAATAGTTAGGAGTCAGAATAGCTAGTGTGCGATTGGCTCCTAACTACTTGGTGGTAAAAAATCCCAAATAAATGGGTAAAAGAAAAGAGAATATTCTTGCTTTTGCCTTTCATATTTTTACTTTTCTCTTGTTATGGGGAGTTTTTTGTAGTACTAATGTTCTAGAGACATTTATAATTACTTCCCGCAAATTTATGGAACGTCTAACGGAAGCTCAACAAGAACTTTACGAATGGTTGGCAGAATACATCCGATCGAACCAGCATTCGCCTTCAATTCGGCAAATGATGCAAGCGATGAACTTGAAGTCACCAGCACCAATTCAAAGTCGCTTAGAACATTTACGCACTAAAGGATATATAGAATGGACTGAAGGCCAAGCACGAACGATTCGGATTTTGCGTCCTGTTAAACAAGGTGTACCAATTTTGGGCACGATCGCTGCTGGTGGTTTAATAGAACCGTTTACTGATGCTGTAGATCATTTAGACTTTTCTAATTTTGAGTTACCTCCCCAAACTTATGCTTTGCGCGTAGCTGGCGATAGCATGATTGAAGATTTAATTACTGATGGCGATGTGGTATTTCTGCGTCCAGTTGCAGAACCAAATCATTTAAAAAATGGTACTATCGTCGCCGCTAGAGTTGATGGATTTGGTACGACATTAAAACGTTTTTATCGCCAAGGCGATCGCGTTACCCTCAAACCAGCAAATCCTAAGTACAATCCCATTGAAGTCAGTGCTATGCAAGTACAGGTGCAAGGTTCCCTGATTGGTGTTTGGCGCGGTTACAACTGAGTAATAAAAAAGTGATGAGTGATGAGTTATGAGTTTTAAATTACTAACTCCTAACTCCTAACTCCTAACTCCTAACTCCTAACTCCTAACTTATTAGTAGGGTTCGTTACCATCTTTGTGCTTAACATTTTATGTACCTGACGAAAAATTCAGTGCAGCAACTGCCCACTTTCCGGTTGAAATTACCAATTGCAAGGGAAAGTAAGGGCAGTTATTACACTTTGCAACCATTACCAGGATGCCCAAGAATGCCTCTATCTCTGCAATTGCGGCAATATCAGCGACAAGCGATCGCTAGCTGGTTTAGCAACAATGGCAGAGGGACGCTGAAAATGGCTACTGGTAGTGGTAAAACGATTACTGCATTAGCGATCGCTTGTGAACTCTACCAGCAGATTAATTTACAAGTTCTGGTGGTGGTATGTCCCTATCGCCATCTTGTCACCCAATGGGCGCGAGAATGCGAAAAATTTAATTTGCAACCCATATTAGCCTTTGAGAATCTACGCACTTGGCAAAGTCAACTTTCTACGCAAATTTATAATCTGCGTTCTGGTTCTCAACGGTTTGTCACGGTGATTACTACAAACTCCACTTTAATTGGTGATGGATTTCAGTCTCAACTCAAATATTTTCCCGCCAAAACTTTAATTATTGGGGATGAAGCGCATAATTTAGGCGCACCCAAGTTAGAAGAAAGTTTACCGCGCAGTGTTGGGTTGAGACTGGCTTTATCTGCCACACCAGAGAGGTATTTTGATGATTTTGGCACGCAATCTCTATTTGATTATTTTGGGACAGTTCTCCAGCCAGAGTTTACATTGAGGGATGCGATCGCTCAAGGTGCTTTGGTACATTATCTGTATTATCCTGTGTTAGTGGAGTTAACTGAAGCAGAAAGTATTGCTTATTTAAAGTTAACTAAAAGAATTGGGCGATCGCTATTATATAGAGATCGAGAAAATGGACAAGCGGGAAACTTTGAAGACAATGAAGATTTAAAGCCATTGTTGATGCAAAGAGCAAGATTAATTGGTGCGGCGGAAAATAAATTAACTGCCTTGCATGAATTAATGGCAACTCGCCGCGAAACTACTCACACTCTTTTTTATTGCAGTGATGGTTCACAGGATGCGGGACAACGTTCATCTCTACGTCAACTTAAAGCTGTTGCTAAAATTCTGGGGGTGGATTTAGGGTATAAGGTAAGCACTTATACGGCTCAAACAACTTTACAAGAAAGGGAAATATTGCGCCATCAATTTGAAAGTGGAGAGTTGCAGGGTTTAGTGGCAATTCGTTGTTTAGATGAAGGTGTTGATATTCCGGCAATTCAAACTGCGGTGATTTTATCAAGTTCTGGTAATCCTCGCCAGTTTATTCAGCGACGGGGGCGAGTTTTACGTCCTCATCCGGGTAAGGAACGCGCCACTATATTTGACATGATTGTTTTGCCACCAGATTTAGATAGAGAAACTATCGAAGTTGAACGTAATTTGTTGAAAAAGGAATTGCGTCGCTTTGTGGAGTTTGCTGATTTGGCTGATAATGCAGGTGTTGCAAGGATGAAGTTACTTGATTTACAAAAACGATATGGTTTATTAGATATTTGATGAGCAAGCAGAGAATAGTATTTTATCAAGCCAGTTTTGAAAAGTTTGTAGTAAGCACTTTAGTGCTTAGAAAATAAGGACTGAAGTCCTTACTACGAACTTGTCTATTTTTTTTGTAAAATTTTTCGAGTTTTGAAAAAAGATGCATTAAGTATGAGATAATAAGATTATGACTTTAATTATAATGGGATGTAAGTAAAATTTTTAAAGCTACTTGCATCCCATTATAATCTAGATTAGCTAAAATTAATAATAACAGAAAAAAATTAAATAATAAAGTGTTTTTTCAAAGAAAATTAGAATTTTAAAGATAGGGCAAACAGTGGCTTTACTGAGGCTATTCCAGCACTAGAGAAAGTTAAAATATAGAAAAACTATATTTGAAAATCCAATATGTCACAAGAGACGAATATCGATGATGTGCAGGAGCCAATAACCAGCGCACCGCCGGAAGTACGGCAAATTATTGAGCGGGTATGGAAGCTGGAAAAAGGCAGGCTAGATAAGAAGATTAACAGCCATATAAATGATAATATTTTGGACATTATTAAGGAGGAGGTGCGATGAAGCTGACTTCAATTAAGCTGTGCAACTTTCGCTCCTTTTATGGTACGACACCAGAGATGATCCTGGCTGGGGGAGATGCTCAGAACACGACAATTATTCATGGCAATAATGGCTCTGGGAAAACTAGCTTGCTGAATGCTTTTACGTGGGTATTATATGATAAATTTAGTGCAGCGTTTGCATCGATAGAACAGTTAGTTAATAAGCGTGCGATCGCAGAAACTCAAAAAGGTCAAGCTGTAGAATGTTGGGTAGAAATTGGCTGGGAACATGAAGGTAAACGCTATCGAGTTAAACGCGCCTGTCGGGGTTATAAAAACGAAGGTGATTTTGACGCTGGTAAAACTAAATTAACCATGTGGGTTGGTGCAGATGATGGCAAATGGAATATACCAACTCAGCAACCAGACGATATAATCAATCAAATTTTACCCGCTACTTTACATCAATATTTTTTCTTTGACGGCGAACGAATTGAAGAAATCGTTCGTTCTGATAAAAAAGCTGAAATTGCCGAAGCTACAAAAATATTCTTGGGTGTGGAAGTAATCAACCGTTCCATCAGACATTTGGGAGATGCTAAGAAAGCTCTAGAAAATGAGTTAAAAGCTATTGGTGATTCTGAAACTAAACAACTGTTACGACAGCAAGAAAAGATAGAACGAGAACGTGAACGCATTACCAAACGGCAAACTGAAATTAAAGAAGAGTTAGAATATCAACAAACTTTTAAAAAAGAGACAAGTAACCGTTTACGAGAATTGAGTGCTGCTAAGGAATTACAAGAAAGATGGCAGGATTTAGAATCACAGAAAGCAGCAAATCAAGAAGAATATAAAAAAACTAAGGAAGCGCTGAAAAAAGTTATTTCCGCGCGGGGTTATACAGTTTTACTGTCAGAAACCACAGCCCAGTTTCGCGGAATTATCAATGATTTGAAGCAGCGCGGCGAGTTAACATCAGGAATTTCGCGGGAATTTGTCAATGATTTACTTAATTCTCAGCGCTGTATTTGTGGTGCAGAATTACACGAGGGTAATCATTCTCATACTCATGTGAGTACCTGGTTAAATAAAGCAGGTTCCTCGGCGGTAGAAGAAACTGCAATTCGCATGAGCGCACAAGTAGATGAAATTGATAAGCAAGCGATAGGATTTTGGGAAGAAGTTGATAGAGAACAAACTAGAATTAATCAGTTAAGGCAAAGTATATCTCAAATTGAAGGCGATTTAGATAATATTCAAGAACGGTTGCGAAAAGATGCTAATGAAGAAATTAGCAGTTTGCAAAAACGGTTAGACGAAATCGAAAGCAAAATTGATGAATTAAATCGAGAACAGGGTGCAAACCAGCAGCAAATTGCTCAACTTACAACTGAAATTGAAGGTTTAAACAAACAAATTGCCAAACAAAAGCTGAATGAAGACAAGCAAACTTTAGCACAGCGACGAATTAACGCCACTCAAGATGCAATCGAACGGTTAACGGAAGTCAGAAATCGTCAAGAACAACAATTTCGTCTGCAATTAGAAAAGCGAGTACAAGAGATATTCACTGAAATTTCTGTTACTCCATACATTCCTAAAATTAGCGATAAATATGAACTGACATTAGTAGAAAATACTACAGGTGTGGAAGCACTAGTTGCAGCTTCCACCGGGGAAAATCAGATTCTCAGTTTATCCTTTATAGCCAGCATCATTGACAAAGTACGGGAATGGAGTGAAAAGCGAAAAATGATGATGATTCCCGATAGTAGCACTTTTCCTATTGTTATGGATTCACCCTTCGGTAGTTTGGATGAAAGTTCGCGGCGACACATTGCGAAGACAATTCCCCAATTAGCGAATCAGTTGATAGTTTTAGTTACTAAGACTCAGTGGCGGGGTGAAGTAGAAGCGGAAATGACAGACAGAATCGGTAGAGAATATGTGCTTACGTATTATTCATCTAAGCCGGATTGCGAACAAGATTATATTGAGTTGGGTGGGGAAAGATATCCTTTGGTGAAACAAAGTCCGAATGAGTATGAATATACTGAAATTATCGCAGTTGAACGGAATAGGTAATTACAGCCTGTCATTTCCGTTACCTGTGCGTAAGTCCGATTTTAGTTACAGTTGAGAAAAGTGGCTTTTGAGAAGGAATAAGATTATGGTTGCGAGTCCAGACAGAAATTATATGTCTCCACAGGAATATCTGGAATGGGAAGAACGCCAAGAAATTAAATATGAATATATTGATGGTGAAGTTTTCGCCATGACTGGGGGTACTCTTCCCCATAATGATATTGCTTTAAACTTCGCTTCAGCGTTAAAAAGTCACCTGCGAGGGAGTGGGTGTCGTGTGAATATGGCAGATGGGAAAGTAGGTGTATCTGAGAAGGGGCCTTTTCATTATCCCGATGTTGTGGTGAGTTGCGATGAACGGGATAAACAAGCTATTCAATTTCTCCAATATCCTTGTTTAATTGTTGAAGTTCTGTCCCCAAGCACGGAAGCTTACGATAGAGGTAAAAAATTTACGCGGTATCGTCGTATTCAGACTTTGCAAGAATACATCCTCATCGATGCTGAAAAAATCAGTTTAGATTGCTTTCGTATAAATGACAAAGGGATTTGGGAGTTACATCCTTATGAGGAAGGGGATGAGGTTCATTTAACTAGTGTTGATTTTCACTTTCCGATTTCTTTGGTTTATGAGGATGTTCAGTTTGCAATATAAGTTTTGGATAAACGAACCGCAGAGGTGCAGAGAACGCGGAGGGAAGAGAAGATGGTGAAATTGAGATTATAGCTAACTAATTAGAAGATTAAAACCTCACCCCCAACCCCTCTCCTTAGTAAGGAGAGGGGAGATAAGGTATATGATTAACCTCACTAGATTCGGAAACGCTATATGAGTATTAAAACTGAAGCAACTATTGAAGATTTGTACCATTTACCTGACAATTGTAAGGCAGAGATTGTCAATGGAAAATTGGTGCTGATGTCTCCAACTGGATTTTTACCAGGACGTGCAGGCGGTGAAATTTATGCTAATTTGCGTGATTACGAAAGACTAACAAAAAGTGGTTATGCTTTACCTGATAATGTCGGTTTTATTGTCAATCTCCCTCATCGTCGTTCTTTAAGTCCTGATGCTGCATTTTATACTGGTAAACCTACGGATGGGAAGTTCCTTAATGGTGCGCCTGTGTTTGCTGCTGAGGTGAGAAGTGAAAATGATTACGGTGATAAGGCTGAGAAAGATATGGCTAGCAAACGCCGTGATTATTTTGCGGCTGGTACTTTGGTAGTTTGGGATGTGGATGTACTCAAAGAGGAAGTTATCAGAGTATATCGTGCTAGTAATTCTGAAGAACCGCAAGTGTATCGTCGTGGCGAGGTGGCGGAAGCTGAACCCGCGTTACCAGGATGGACTATGTTGGTGGATAATTTGTTTGTTTAGCGATCGCGATCGCCCACATACTATCATAAAATCATACCTTGGCAATTGCGTAAACCTAGCGATCGCTTTTAGCTGTTGGTGGATGATTTGTTTGTTTAGCGATCGCGATCGCCCACATACTATCATAAAATCATACCTTG
>JAHCSU010000002.1 GCA_023522315.1 Nostoc sp. CCCryo 231-06 | reverse complement strand
GAAATCTTCTTGAATATCAATGTGTTACATCTTGAAGTGCGGAATGTCGGATCTAGCAAGATCAAGAGAAAATCTAATGAGCAGAATTTTTTTAACAGGTCTGTCCTACGTCAATATGAGTGGTGCCGGCGGCAGCATCAACGTCAGCATTTCTTCCCCTACAGGTTTAAGGATTAACAGGAGTGAGGAAGTTTTCGTACCCGGAGCAAAATCCAATACAAGTAGCGTAGTAGCCACGAATTCTTACACTGGAGATAACGCAAATAATTTGCTATTTGGAGGTGAAGATAACGGTACTTTCGTCAGCAACTTAGACACTGATACACTTACCAGAGGTACTAATCGCAGTTTATTTCTAGGTACAGCAACAAATTCTGCTTCTGGGCGTGTTAATGTCATCACTGATTTAGGTGATGGGATTGGGATAGTAGCAAATAATAATAACTTGTTAAACAACTTCGGATTTACAGGCTTCAATTTGATAGGTGATAGTTTCCTGTGAAGGGCTAATTTAGCCTATTTATAGGAAAGTTTTTACGAATCGTTTTTGGGGAAAACAATAATTTAGCAATGAACCTAACGCTCGAAAATAGCTAATCTGAGGATGTTTTAAAAGTTTTATTGTTGGTATCAAAACGTTTTAGCTCCTCTTAAATCCCCCTTTTTAAAGCGAACTTTTATTCTGGTTTACCCCTTAAAAAGGGGAGCCAGTGCGGAAAAAGGGGGTTTCCATGCCAGTTCCTTCAACACAACGGAGTGGCTCCCCATGACCCACTGGCATGGGTTTGGGGTATCGATAAGTGCCTAAAATAACAGCAAAATACTTTTAAAACATCCTCTTAGGATGATTACCCACTACACATTGGCAACTTCAATCAAGAATTTGCGAGGTAAAAAATATGGCAATTATAGAAAGAAATGACAGCAACAATATAGGAGGCAATAATGCTGATAAAATCGCGAATCTTTTTAGTCGTAGTAACGATATCTTGACCGGGAGAGACCGTAATAAAAATACATCTGGAGGTGGGAGTAGTTTTTTACAAGGAACTAGCGGCAACGATCTATTAAGTGTCCCGCAAGGAAACACTAATACTAAGAGTTACACGATTTTTGGTCTTGGTGGTAACGATACTTTGACCGGGGGAGGCGGTAATGACAAGATATTTGCAGGTATCAGTGGTAATTCGCTACTGAATGGGGGAGATGGGAATGACAACTTGTCTGGCAACCTTGGTAACGATACCCTAAATGGGGGTAGCGGTGATGATCAGCTGAGTGGAGGTCTTGGTGATGACTTGCTGAATGGGGATAGCGGCGATGATACCCTCCTTGGAAGTCTCGGTAATGACACCCTGAATGGGGGACTCGGAAATGATAATCTCTCTGGAAGTGCAGGGGATGACTTTCTTTTTGGGGATGCTGGCAATGACACCCTCGATGGAGGTCAGGGTAGTGATGTAATATTTGGGGGCGATGGTAATGATAGTCTAATTGGAAGCCTTAGCGGCTCTCCTGATGCTCCTGAAGGATTCTTTGAAGACTTTCTCGTAGGGGGTGCTGGTAGTGACACTCTCAATGGATTTGGCGCTGGTGCAGGATCAGGTGGTGATGCTACTGTACAATTATTTGAGAGAGATGTGTTAGTAGGTGGCGGTGCGGTTGACAGAAACGGCACCGTCACAGACATTTCTGGCGACGGCGTGAAAGATTTCTTTGTACTTGGAGATGCGAAAGGCGCTTTTTATACAGCTGCTGGCGACAGGGACTATGCTCTTATTTTAGGCTTTGAGAAGGGTATTGATGAGTTGCTACTTAGTCCATCTGTAACTTATCAACTTCAAACAGCCTCTCAGATAACTCAGCTTGATACTTTAATTTTCGCCAAACTTCCTGGCGGTAATGAGCTAATTGCGATTGTAGCAGACGTTAACCTGATTAACTAAGTATGGCTCATCATCAATAGAACATGAAATTAACAATACCTTGTTTGTGGTCAAGAGTAGTATAGATGCGATCGCCCTGCTTGAATCAACCCACTTTCCGCACTTCATCGTGTAATACACGAGGATTTCCAACATCTGGCTAATGTTGGTTAAATAGCAATCACAAATCCCCAATAATTCTCAGTATTAATACTTAATAATTGAGCATTATTAGGAAATATTCTTGAATATCGATGTATTACATCTTGAAGTGCGGAATGTCGGATCAAGAATATAAATAATATTTAAGCAGGGCAGATAACAGTAAAATTTACAACTTTGCGAGACAAAAATATGGCAATCCTACAAGGAACTAACGCCGATGATACCCTCAATGGGGGTAGCGGTAACGATAGCCTGAATGGGGGTCTTGGTGATGACTTGCTTTTTGGGAATGCTGGCAATGACACCCTCACAGGAAATCAGGGTAGTGACGTAATATTTGGGGGCGCTGGTAATGATAGTCTGCTTGGAGGTACTAACGGATCTCCAGATGCTCCTGAAGGATTCTTTGAGGACGTTCTCGTAGGGGGTGCTGGTAGTGACACTCTCAATGGATTTGGCGGTGGTACAGGAACATCATTTGAGAGAGATGAGTTAATAGGTGGCGGTGCGGTTGACACAAGCGGCAGCGTTACAGATATTTCTGGCGATGGCGTGAAAGATGTATTTGTGCTTGGGGATGCGAAAGGCGCTTTTTATACAGCTGCTGGCGAGAATGACTATGCTATTATTTTGGGCTTTGAGAAGGGTATTGATGAGTTGCTACTTAGTCCATCTGTAACTTATCAACTTCAAACAGCCTCTCAGATAACTCAGCTTGATACTTTAATTTTCGCCGAACTTCCTAGCGGTAATGAGCTAATTGCGATTGTAGCAGACGTTAACCTGATTAACTAGTACAGCGTGGCGTAAATCAAGCTACCATTTCAAAAGTTGCAAAAGCCTTGATATACAAAACTTTTGAATGCGTGACTTCCGCCTTGCCGTACTAAGTATAGCTCATCATCAACAGAGGGTAAAAGTAACAATACCTTGTTTGTGGCCAAGACTAATTTAGATGCGATCGCCCTGGATAACCAACATTACTGCTGAAATTATGAGATTGTGCGATCGCCGATAGCGTATCCCTACGGGGATCTTGCTACGCGTAGCGTCTCGTAGAGAAGCGTTAGCGAGTCTTCTCCCTTGGCGTTAGCCTCTCCCTTTGGGAGAAGGGGAGACGCTTTAGCGCAACGAGCGTCATAGCCCGTCGTAGACATCGCTACGCCTAATTCCACAAAATAGGGTTGCATACTCTCATACATCTTTGTAGACCAAGTACTTAACAGGAACAGAAAATATTATGCGGCCACAGACACTATTTTTACAGCCAATTGTAGATCCAATTCGTAATCCCAACCCTAACTTTGCTAACGCTAAAGGGGTTGCTTCTTTTTCAAAGTATAGTCAAAAGCCCTCAGGAACTTTGACTACCACTCAGGTAAAGACGTTGGTTGAAAGTGGCGTTGCTATTGCTACGGTTCAAGCCGGAGCTATTTTTAATGCTGACCCGACTTTTTCTTCGCTCTTTAGTGACGTTACTGGTATTGGATTAGATGGTTCTTTCGCAGGAACTGCCAGTAATAAAATGCAAGTGATTGCTAGTTTTGAAGTTGCTGCTAATAAAACCTTTTCTTTCAATTTCTTGGCAGACTTAGCACTAACAGCTAAAGAAATTGAAAATTATGGTAGTGAATATAACCAGGCTAAGGGGAAAATTGGTTTCTTGGCACTAGATACCACAAATCCTAATAAACCTAAAGTATTAGATTATTTCGGTATCCAAGGTACGTTAATTTCCTCTGAGCATATTGCTGATTTGGAATATAGCAAAAGTAGTAATGTTACTATTAAGAGTCGCCCCCAAACTACTGATATTGACGGCGATAATGGTGAGGACTCTATCAAAGTAAAGTCCATTGGTAGTTATCAAAAGACCTTTAAGGATAACACCAACATAACAATAGTAGAAATGAATGCCAGTAATATTACTTTTGTAGGAGATACTTTAATCAACAATTTAGGTAAAGATGTTATTTATGGCACGATTGGGAAAGATGATCTTAAAGGAACTAACAGTGGAGATAAAATTTATGCCAGCTTAGGGGATGATAAACTGGATGGAAAGAAAGGCGATGATATCCTCGAAGGCGGCGAAGGAAATGATACTCTAATTGGAGGCCAAGGCAATGATAGTCTAAATGGCGGTTCGGGTGATGACGTTCTGATTGGTGGTGAGGGGGATGATGTTTTAGTTGGTGGCGACGGCTATGACAAATTTGTTTTCAACTTTAACGATAGCTTGTTGACAAGTAAGCTTGGTGACGTCCAAGATTTACTAGTTGGTATCGGTATTAATCTCGGTATCGATAATCTTTTCAACGTTAGCGATAAATTGTTGACAAGTGAGTTTGATGTTATTCAAGATTTTAAAATTGGTATTGATAAGATTGAATTTACGGGTTTGGATGATATTAACCCTGATACTTGGTTAAATCAGATGTTTTCTCAAGGAAATATAACCGATACTAAAGATGGTCTTCTTTTCAATTTTAATGCTGAAGACGCTCAAGTAAAATTATTGCTATCAAATGTAAAATCTAACCAGTTTAACTCTGATTCGATCATATTGTCTTAGAGTAATTTACTAGTAACGCTTTGCTTAATTCGTAATACCTGTTTCCTATGGTTTTTAGACAATAGCCACTAAGATGAAATTTGGAACTATGTAAAAACGATACGGATGACACTACAAGACGCACGAGAATACGCACCAGCAACCGAGCGCAATCGCGAACCAATTCTAGAAGTACTTTTACAAGTATTGCCTGGGAGTGGCACGATCTTGGAAATCGCCAGTGGTACTGGTGAACACGCAGTCTTTTTTGCGCCCAGACTCAGAGATTGTATGTGGTTACCAACAGATACAAATCCACAAAGAAGAGCCAGCATTATTGCATGGACTGAACACAATGGATGTAAAAATATCCATCCACCGCTTGAACTTGATGTTAGAGAACCAGTTTGGGCAGTGGAGGAGGGAGCAGTAACCCAGTGGCTGGATACCTCGCCAATTACCGCCATCGTCAACATCAATATGATTCACATTTCACCTTGGTCAGCCTGTCTGGGGCTAATGGCAGGTGCAGGTCGTATTCTAAAAGCAGGAGGTGTCCTTTATTTGTATGGGCCCTTCAAACAAGCTGGAGAACATACAGCACCGAGTAATGCAGCTTTTGACAACTCTTTACGCGCCCAAAACCCAGAGTGGGGTATACGTAACTTGGATGATGTTGTAGCAGCAGCTAGCGCACAAAATCTCACCTTGAAACAAACTTACCAAATGCCAGCTAATAATCTTTCAGTAGTGTTTCAACGAAAATCGGCGGGAATCTCATCTCAACAAGAGGGGTGGGAGGAATAGCCGTCCGCCGATTTAGTCATTGGTACTAACGGCACTACTATCTCACCGTTCAATCAGTTTGGGTATTGCTGCTGAATACTTAGAGGTTGTTTGGAAAGTCATATAAATCTTGATATAGCGTTTCTCGTTTACGTCAGGTACACCCGTAGGGGCACGGCACTGCTCATTGGTGTCAACTTAAGCTAAAAGTCTTTTCAAATCTCGTTTCCAGTCGGAGACTAGGAACGAGACAGTCTCTAAAAGCTAGTTATAGACTGGCTTTCACGTTAAGTTGACACGTATGGGCACTGCTGTGCCCTTACACTTCGCAATATAATGTTGTACCGCATGTGAATGGGAACCGCTATAACCTATTAAAATTCAAATTTTTTGTAGATACTCAGGTGGCACATGATCCACTAACCAAACACCATTAACAGAACAATAAAAGATGTAACCCGCCTGATGCATTGTGGCAGCATGTACAGCAAAAACTACTGCTTTTCCATATCTTGCACCGACAGTTTCTGCTGTTGCAATATCCTTTGATAAATGGACATGATGGCGTGACATTTTGTAAAGTCCTGTTTGCAGAATTAACTCTACAGATTTACGCCCCGTGCCGTGATAAAGCTCATCTGGGGGAACAACAGTTTCTAATTGTAAATCGACTTTTATGCTATGTCCTTGGTTAGCACGAATCAGAGTACCTGTAGAATCAAAAGAAAAGCGTTGTTTATCGTTGGATTCAACTACCGCCTCTAATTCGTGACGGGTAATCGGAAACTTGTTTTTAGCACAAGCAGTAAGTAGTTCATCAACAGCTACCCAGCCACTAGGAGCAAGTTTAATTCCAATTACATCCGGTGTATGTCGCAAATATTTGCTGAGATATTTGCTGATTTTGACGAGGCGAGAATCAGTCATTTGATTGTGGTTGGTATCCTAATACTACAACTATATATTTATTATGTTACACAAAAGTTTTAATTGATGCTTTTACTTTGTGTAAATTGACAAAATTTGTCTTACTATCATGGCTAATGCCACTCCAACCATGATAATGAGTGTCACCTTTCCACCAGGAACGAGTGGTTGATTTATGCTATCTGAGTTTTCTTGTTCTTGACGTTGCTTCCAACTCATTAATGCCGGAATAATTCCACCTAGAACTGAAATACTAAATGTTCCAGTGTAATCTAGGGCAGTAAAAAAGATACTGGGATTGAGCGTTCCCAGAGTCATTGGAGGGAAAAGAACTAGCGAATAGAGGGGTAGGCGACTAGAAAGTTTGCCCTGTGCAATTAGGAAAATATCTTTGAACAAATCCAGCAATCCATATACAAATCCAATGAATGATGTAGCGATCGCAAACTCTGAAAAAATGGATACTAGCACTCCTAACCATTCCCCCGCGCCACCGGCTCGGAGAACTTGCAGTGGGTCAAAAACAGTTCTACCGGCAGATGTGCTATATAGCATATCAGGACTGACGCTTCCTAAAATTACGGCATTCCACGCCAAGAACATAATTAGAGGAATCACGGAACCAATAAAGATGGACTGACGAATTTTACGAGCATCTCCTTCGAGTTGCGTCACAACTAACGGCACAACGTTTTGGAAAAATAGCGCCACAGACATCACTGAAATGGCACTACCAAGGGCACTCCAGTTCTGAAATAACAGTTGGGTACTCTGAATGTGTCCTCCTGCCAAAAACAATAGTCCCAAAAAGGAAACGATGACAATTCCGACAAAGGCGCTGTTTAATTTCTCAATAAATTTTTCTCGCCCAAGATACATAATGCCACCAAATAAAAGCGTAAAAGTCGTTGTGCCCACCCATGTAGGCAATATCTGCACACTCCAGATTTTTGCCGTCGCAGATCCTAAAATCTCTCCACCTTTGGTGATGTATGCCACCAAGAGAGCATAATGCATGAATAAATATGCGCCGCCTGTAAGTCGCCCTCCCACCTTACCAAGAATTTTCTCAACAACTGCCAAAAAACCTATATTCGGATGCCCTTCTGTTCGCATTGTGTTTAAAGTTACTTCCGCAACCAGTAACGCTGAAACTAAAGCATAGAGCCAAACAGCAATCAGCCCAGATGTGGATGGCACAATCCCAGACGGCAGAGTAACGGCTGGTAGAGCGAGAATCCCAGCCCCAACGGTGGTTCCCGCAATCAATGCAGTATTTCCCAATACACTACCCGGTTGATGATTGAGGTTTTTTCCATCAAATTCAAGATGAGAAAACAACCGAGTAGCTTGCTCTGAATTTTTTAGAACGGTCTTTATGGGAACCATACTGAATATCCGTACTTAAACCAACCAATATTAACATATGTAAATATTGTTCGTAAAAACCCTAGATTCCCTGCTTTTTCAGCCAGATGTTTGTTGTAAATAAGCGTAGGCGTAGCCCGTCGTAGACATCGCAATATCAAGCCCATCAGCAAAGGTGCGATCGCAGGTTGAAAATTGGGAATTTAGCTTTCCTAAATTATTTGTGGTTGTTCACTGCTCATCACTTAATTTATGATGGTAAAATTTGAAATCCAGCTTGAGAAAAATGATTATCTAAGCAATACCTTAGCCAAAAAAAGAGTATGAAGAGATAGGGCTGCCGTAGTAGAGTT
>JAHCSU010000199.1 GCA_023522315.1 Nostoc sp. CCCryo 231-06 | reverse complement strand
GTAGAGAGCGTCTTGATTCTGACTCCTGAATTCTGACTTCTGAATTCTTCTTCAACATTAGTTTTTATTCAAAAAAATAACAAGATATACAAAGGTAATCGTCATTATTTCTCAAATAAGTTTTGGAAAGTCAACAAGTATACTCTAAACCTTTCTCCTCTACACAAGAGAGGCTTTCAAATACACATTACCTTATAAATAAGAGGGGTATGTGAGTTAGGTTTAAAAACTTTTTATGTTAACAACGATACTTTTAAAATTTCTTCTAAGTAATACTCGTAGCAATTGCCAAATGCTAATATTTTCTTAACACTACGCCAAACTAAAAGCGCCAAAATTAATATTATTGAGGGACAAGCTAATGCATTTGTTTTGTACTGCAAAAAAAATCGAGAGAATCTTTAATGAGCAACCTATTGCCGGACAATGATATGAAAATTTTAGTAATTGGGGCCGGAGTAAGTGGTCTAACAACCGCTATATGTCTAAGAGAGGCGGGTTTTAGTGTTGTTATTGTTGCAGATCGTTTTGCCCCAGATTTAACCTCTATTGTGGCAGGTGCATTGTGGGAATGGCCACCGGCAGTCTGTGGTAGTCATGGTGCTCCCAGATCCCTGGAACGCTCTAAAGAGTGGTGTATGACTACCTATAATAAATTCAAGAAAATACACGCAGAGTTTGGTTCAGAAGAAACAGGAATTTATTTGAGGGATGCGTATTTCTATTTCAAGGATGTTTTGGAAAATCGACCTGATGACCTTCGCAAAATGAATGAGTTGAAGGATAAGGTTGATGGATTTGAAAGAGGCTTAAAGATTGTCAAAAAAACGATTGATTTGAGTTTTAAAGGAGGTATAAAAGATGCTTATAAACACATGGCTCCGGCGACAAACACCGATGTCTACATGAAGTGGTTACTTCAACACGTAAAGGATATTGGATGTGAGATAATCCAGGAAAAAATCACTGTCAATGTGGTTCAAAATGAACAGGAACTACTTCGTCGTTTTAATGCAAAGGTAATTGTTAACTGTGCTGGATTAGGTTCGATCGCAACTACAGGGGATACTTCCATGTATCCTTTGAGGGGTGCACTTGTTAGAGTTAAGAATCTGGGTAAAGTTGTGACAGACGCTCATTGTATTTCCCACGAAGAATCTTCTGCAAATGAGCAAGACATTGTTTACATAGTTCCTAAAGGGGATGATTTGGTGGTCTTGGGAGGATTAACGCAGCAAGATCAATGGAGTACAGACCTATCTCTTGAGGTTCCAATTATTCGACAAATGTATGATGGCTGTTTGGAGTTTCTACAGGAATTAAGAGAACTCCCACTAGATGAGAAGGAGCCTGTTAGGACTGGTTTACGACCATTAACAGAGGAAAATGTTTGTGTGGAAAGGGTTTTAAACACACACGTATTTTATAATTATGGACATGGAGGGTCAGGAGTAACTCTGTCATGGGGATGTTCACAGGAAATTCTCCAGTTGGTACAACAAATGATCCGCGAGGAGGCAAATCCAGTTGCCTTGGACAGTAGTAAGATAGATAGCAATAAGCAGACTGTCTTTGTGCTGGATGATATGCTTCCCAGCCAAACTGATTTTAGGCATATCCGATCAGATAAGAGAAATCTGGTTTTACTCTGTAGTAGGCAAGGACTCAGTAAGGTTATACCCTCCCAGTATCAGCACTTGGATCTTGTGCGGATTGTAGAACCTTATAATTTGCAAAATCTGCTCCAAACCTATCAACAGATTAAGACTGATTATAAACTTTTGGATAATAACTGTCGGATTGTCACCAATGATGAGTATTCGGTGCTGTTAGCTGCACAGTTGCGTGAAGCTTTAAATCTTGTAGGCGATCGCCCAACGATGATCCGCCAGTTTACCGATAAGAGTTACCTCAAATCTACCCTCAAAAATTCCCTGATTCGGGTGCCAAAGTATCTGATTTTTGCTCAAGATCAATACCGTAAAGAGCCAGTTTCATACTTAAAGTTTGTTCTAGAAGAACTAGGTAATCACATCTTTATCAAACCAGTTACCGGAGGAGGCAGTGAAAAAACTAGAAGAATTCATACTATTGATGATTTGAAAGCCTGGTGTGACAGCAATGTAGATTCAGATGAAAAATTTGAATTCAATGAATTCATTAGAGGTCAACTATACAATACAAGTGTTGTCATCAAAAATGGTCAACCTTGTTATTTTGCTGCTTGCAAGCAATATCGACCTAATGATGAGTTCATTTATGGTCATCAAATCGGCAATATTATTGTTAGAGAAGAAGATCCCGAATTTCAGAAACTTTGGCAATTTTCAAGTGATACGTTAGAAAGTTTAGAACATGGGTACTCCAAAAATGGTGTACTCAATATTGATTTCTTCCTACAAGAAGGTAGCGAAGAACCGATTCTAATGGAAGTAGCTGCACGCACCCCTGGAGGGCTTGTATCGAGAATGTTTTACATATATCAGGGGGTACGTCTAAACGAGTTACATCTTCAATTACAGATTGGTGATTCCCCTGAGATCATTCTCAAAGATAGGAATGAGTGGAAGTACAGTGCTTCCTCGATTCATCCCAAGCAAAACGGTGTTGTTACAGCCATTGAGAAGCCAATTCTCAAAAGTGATGTGGAAGTTTCTTGGCAGATTTATTTGGAACAGAGACTGAAAGGATCACAAAGTGCGAGAGATGTTGCCATTGCCATTCTTTTGAGCAATCATGACTTTTCAACCCTTCAAAAGGATTATGAGGTAGCTAATTCTACCAATTTCTACAATACTAAGAAAGATTTTTTCTAGCAGGCTGAAGCTAATCTTCTAAAATTACAGCTAGAAATTATTTTCCCCTACTCCCATCCTCTTCAAGTACGCCCGGTGAGATTGGCAACTACAGCTGCTAACTCGGCCGGATTGACGGGTTTGGGTACATGGAGTTGAAAGCCTGCCAACAGCGCTTGCGTGCAGTCTTCTGCCCTAGCATAGGCTGTCAGCGCTACTGCTGGAATCCGTCCTCCTTGATCTGCTGGTAGCGCCCTGACTTCCCGAATTAGTGTGTAGCCGTCTTGTTGTGGCATACCAATATCGCTTACCAGTATATGGGGGCGAAATTCTTGCAGGGCAAGCAGTGCATCACTTGCAGATGGAGCAGCCATGACTTGGGCCCCATACTGTCCCAGAATCATGGTGAGCAAATGACGCGCGTCTGCCTCATCATCAACAATCAGCACCCGCAAGTCATCTAGCCTCGGCAGGTAATTATTAACCTCTTGGGTATCTCCAACAGATGAAAGCTGCTCTGTGGTGTTAGCCTCTACATAAACGGCTTTCATTGGCAGATTGACAATGAATGTTGCCCCCTGTCCAATTCCTGGACTTTCGGCAGAGACTGTGCCGCCGTGTAATTCTACCAACTGGCGGACGATCGCTAACCCTAATCCTAGTCCACCATGCGATCGCGTGATCGAACTGTCTTATTGACGGAAGCGTTCAAATACATGGGACAGGAATTCGGCAGCAATTCCTACTCCTGTATCGCTCACCCGAATTTGCACGCAGGATTCAATGCGCTCCAATTGCACATCAACTCTTCCCCGCTTGGGTGTAAACTTAACAGCGTTAGAGAGCAAATTCCACACAACCTGTTGCAAGCCGTTGACATCACCCACAACTACCCCTAATTCAGGGTCGAATTTACAGTTGATGCTAATAAAAGACGAATTTTAAAGACTTAATATCTTGCCTTGCAATTGTGAATTTGTCAAAAAAAACTATTAAA
The DNA here is from genome assembly GCA_023522315.1 of Nostoc sp. CCCryo 231-06. Classification (GTDB taxonomy): domain Bacteria; phylum Cyanobacteriota; class Cyanobacteriia; order Cyanobacteriales; family Nostocaceae; genus Nostoc. The sequence goes on along the minus strand of JAHCSU010000199.1, from coordinate 7,263 downwards.
TCAAGCATAATCTGCGCCTGTGATCGCAGGCGTTTCAGCAGAAAGCTCTATCACTATTCTGTATAAAATTTGGCAAGATTATTGTTAGTTTGCCGATGGGGCATTCCATGACTAACGAGCATATCTAGTTAATTTTTGTCTGAGTTACTTGGATGAATCATGCACTTTCTGCGTTATTAGTAATCAAGGGAGTGGTGACTAGGGAAGAGCTTTCTTAATCCCAATCCCCATTACCCCTTATCCCCAGAGGGGGCCCCACCTTCTAGGGTGTTGACTCTGAACCCTTTACCCTATAAGACTTCATGCAAAAAATGTGTCGCCTGTCTTTGTTGCAAAGCGCCTGTTCCACCCGCTTTGCAACAAAGAAAAGTAGCATAAATAATTTTCTCTGAAATTGACTCAAAACACCCAAAGTCAACAGCCTACCCACCTTCCCCAATTCCAATCCCCAAAATGGCTCGTACTCCTACACTAAATTTTGATCGCGGCACATTAATTTTGCATCCACCACCACGCGGCAAAGGTTGGATGGATTATGCTACGTGGGATGATAGAGTTGAAAAATTCCGCATTCCAGCAATTAGATACCGATCGCTAGTGGAAGCACTACAAGCGGAAGATGTGAATTTTATCGATGAGGCAAAGCAATTTTATCCTGTAGATTTGGTTCCCACTCTGGAAATGGAACCCTATCCCCACCAGACTGAGGCGCTAGCAGCTTGGAAACTGGCGGGTAGACAAGGGGTTGTCGTACTTCCTACGGCGGCGGGAAAGACTTATTTAGCGCAAATGGCGATGCAGTCAACGCCGCGCACGACGCTAATTGTGGTGCCAACTTTAGATTTAATGCATCAGTGGTATGCACACTTAGTAGCGGCTTTCCCCGATGCTGAGGTGGGATTGCTGGGAGGTGGTTCGCGGGATAGAACGGCTATTCTAGTTGCAACTTATGACAGTGCAGCAATTCACGCTGAGACATTGGGGAATCAATATGCGTTGATTGTTTTTGATGAATGTCATCATTTACCCACAGATTTTAATCGAGTGATTGCTGAATATGCGATCGCACCCTATCGCCTGGGACTCTCTGCTACACCCGAACGCACCGATGGTAAACACGCTGACTTAAATATTCTCATTGGCCAAGAAGTATATCGCAAACGCGCCGAAGATTTGGCGGGAAAGGCGTTAGCAGAGCATCAAATTGTCCAAATTAAGGTAAAGTTATCGCAACTTGAACGGGAAAGATACAACCAGTTAATTCAAACTCGCAATGACTTTTTGAAGCAATCAAAGATTTCTTTGGGAAGTCTGCAAGGTTGGCAAATGTTCGTGCAAATGAGTGCTAGATCGCAATCTGGACGTAGGGCTATGTTAGCGCATCGAGAAGCGAAAGATATCGCTTTGGGTACTGATGGGAAGTTGCGAATTTTGGTTAATTTATTGGCAGAACATTATCCCGCAAGAATTTTGATTTTTACTGCTGATAATGCAACGGTTTATCGCATTTCTCAAGAGTTGTTAATTCCGGCAATTACTCATCAAACTCCTGTGAAGGAACGGCATGAGATATTAACAAAGTTTCGAGAGGGTAAATATAATACTTTGGTTGCTTCTCATGTGTTGAATGAAGGGGTTGATGTACCTGCGGCTTCTGTGGCAATTATTTTATCGGGGACGGGTTCGGCTAGGGAGTATACTCAGCGCTTGGGGAGGATTTTACGGAAGGGGAATATTGAGAATAAGCAGGCGATTTTGTATGAGGTGGTGGCGGAGGATACTAGTGAGGAGGGGACTTCGGCTAGGCGGAGAGGGGAGAGGAGGGACGAACCGCAGAGACGCGGAGGGCGCAGAGAGGAGGAGGAGAAGAAGGGGAAGTTACAGGTTGTGTATGGGAGTGGGAAGGAAAGGAGTTTGAAGGCTGCGGAACAGTTAGAAATTAATTATTCAACGGGAAGTCCAAAACTTGTACTGAGCGAAGTCGAAGTATCTAAAATCCAAAATTCAGCAGATGTTACCGACAGATTTACTGATGCATCGCCAAAACGGGGAGGAGATCATTCCGAAGAGACTGAAGATTGATCAGAAAACTTCGGAGTTGGCGATTGAGTTAATTAATTATTTTCAATCAGCAGTGGGGAAGACTCAGGGTGTGCTTGAGCGACAACTGACTGATTTTGAAGGAGATTCTACAGATTATCGGGTGAAGCGAGGATTAGGTTATATTCTCAAAAGCAGTTTTTGCACTTTTGAGGTGGTTAGCCCTTTGGAACCACAAATGTTAAGAGAACGGGTGTTTTCTCTGGCTGCAAAGTCTGTTTCTAGTCGGGAATCAACACAAGTTACTTTAAGTAAAGTTGCTGATGAGTTAACTCAAGAACTTGAGCGGGAAGTTTTATTGGAACAGGTTCGGAATGGACTATATGCTGATTTATCTGAAAATAAGATTTTGACTGTTTTTGATGCACCAACAGCGCCAGATGTGTTAAATCGATATAACTTATCTCAGGTGCAGGGTGTATTTTATAAAGCCAGTCAATTGGTGTTAAATGCTCACCGGAATGTTCCGGGTGAATATAAGCTGTTATTTCGCTATCTGAAGTTGTTTCAATTGATGGCTTATATTGAGGGCGATGCTGACCACGGGTTTACAATTACGATAGATGGGCCGACGAGTTTGTTTAATCCTAGTACACGATATGGGTTAGCGATCGCTAAACTTATTCCCGCTTTACTTCACGTTACTAAATGGAGTCTTTCGTCGATTCTCCAAAGCCGGGACGCTTATACAAATACTTGGAAAACTGGACGTTTCACTCTCAATTCCGAATGTGGTTTGGTATCTCACTATCCACCAGGTAAGCCCTACGATAGTATGCTAGAAGCATCCTTTGCTGATAAGTGGGATGCGTTGAAAAGTGGTTGGGCGTTAGAGCGAGAAGTTGATTTGATCCCGATTCCCGGTAGTGTCATGATTCCCGATTTTCGCTTAGTGCATCCTGATGGACGCACCTTCTTATTAGAAATTGTTGGTTATTGGCGTCCAGAATATTTACAAAAGAAGTTTTCTCAAGTGCGGCGGGCTGGACGTGATGACTTAATTTTGGCAATTTCCGAGCGACTTAATTTAGAAAAGGCGGGAGTAAAATTAAATGATGTCCCCGCCAGAATTGTTTGGTTTAAAGATAAGTTATTGCCGAAAGCTGTATTAGCTGTAATCGATTGATTAAGGATAAATGAGATGAAAAGTATAGAAACAATTGCCACAGTTAGCAAAGATGGTAAGATTACGGCACAGTTACCATTGGATATTCCAGAGGGTGAGCATCAGGTGGTAATAGTAATTGATGAAAAGCCTTTGGCAGAGAAAGCAGAGAGCAAGGAAAAGCGTCCTCCTCTAAACTTTCCTGTGCATAACTATGGCCCTTGGCCTGAAAACCTTTCTCTAAGACGTGAGGATACAGCACTTCCGCCTGCTATGAGGTACGCACACAGTCTCAAAAGTTAGGATAGGAAAGGGATGTGGGTAAAATTGTGCTTCATAATAGCCGGAAGTGCTGTATGTATGGTGATTGGGGGCGGTAATCCTGTTTTTCTAGACACAAAGATTTTGGTGTATGCAAATGTGTCCGAATATCCCTTTTACCAAGCAGTGATGTATTAATTTAATAGAAATACATGAAAAGTATAGAAACAATTGCCACAGTTACCAAAGATGGTAAAATTACAGCGCAGTTACCACTTGATATTGCAGAGGGTGAGCATCAAGTGGTAATAGTAATTGATGAAAAGCTTTTAACTGAGGAAACAGAGAATAAAGAAAAGAAAGCGCCTCTCAAATTTTCCGCCTATCCTGTAGGATTAGTCTCGGAAAGTTTAACTTTCCGTAGGGAAGACCTTTATGCAAACGACTAATAGCTCTGTATTCATCGATACAAATATTTTAGTTTATGCAAATTTAGCCTTGTCACCATTTCATGTACAAGCTACAGAACGACTTCAAGCATTTGCAGAACTAGGTATTGATTTATGGATTAGTCGCCAAACTTTGAGAGAATATTTGGCAGCAATGACAAGACGAGGTGACTTAACTGGGAACATTTCTATTACATCTTTAGTAGCAGATGTACGGTATTTTGCTAGTTATTTTCGCTTGGTTGAAGATAATTTGCTAGTGACAGAAAGGTTACTGACACTCATGGAGGAAATTCCTAGCGGTGGTAAGCAAGTTCATGATGCAAATATTGTCGCTACGATGCTAGTTTATGGTATTCCTCAGTTACTCACTCACAATATAGGTGATTTTGCAAGATTTTCTGGGTTAATTACTATTTTGCCATTACAAGGTTAACGCCGTGTGCGACTTTATCTCAAACCTAACCCCCAACCCCTTCCCTACTAGCCTTGGGGAGCAAGAATCAAAGCCTCTCTCCGTTTCGGGGAGAGGTTTGGAGAGGGGTTCCAATTTCGGTAATTATGCAATCCTACTGATTAACCCCAAACGCTTCTGCGTTCCCAAAACTGGGCAACTCTTTTTTCCCACTGCTCCCAGTAATCTTTAATGACTGCTGATTCAAACCAAAATACCTCTGCTGGCATTTCTGGAATCGCTACTACCAAGAGAGCGTGCTTTAGCTGAATACCATAATCTCGATAATATTCGTTAGCTGCTCCTATATATGCCGTAAGTTGCAGTGGATGTTCATATAAATGCTCAATTGAACCTTTGGGTTTGTCTGCTGTTTTCCACTCACAAATACAGGGAATACCTTGATAACTGGCTATACAATCAACTTTGCCAGAATAACCCAAATCATCATGAAAAACAGAGCCTTCCACGAGTCTAACTGTGTCGATTTGTTCTAAAACTGGCTTGATACTCTCCCAATAAGGGCGACTCGCTTCGGGACAAACAGGGTTTTGTCCAAGGAGGTAGCGCTCAATTTGTTTGTGTGTTTGGGTTCCCCGCCGGCTAGCAGATGTAGTAATGCGGGTAGCTTCTTCTGTACCAACACGCGTTTTCCAGTTTAATAATTTGTCTCTGTCTGCTTGTGATTTTGTGGCATTAAGTATTGTAGTAACGCTGGGAAAGCGATTTCCGTTGGCATCTACATAATATTGTTTACCATTTTCTCTCTTGGCTGTGGCATTAATGCGTGGTAGCAGTTGGGTATCAAATTGCATCAGTTGGTGTGTTGACTTTAATGTGTATGATATATTTCCGAAATAGACAGAGCTACGTTTGTATCTCAAAGTGCAATTAACTATTTTATAAATATGGAACCTCTAACACTGACGGCGACTGGAATTGCAACTCTTATTTTCTCAGAAGCTTTCAAAGAAGGAGGAAAAGCTTTAGGAAAAGGTGTTTCAGAAAAAGTTGCTCAACTCTTGAATGCTATTCGTGAAAAATTCCAGGCTGCGGGAACTGAAGGACTACTGACACGAGCGCAAGAAAATCCTATAGAGAAGAATACCTCAAGGTTTCAAGGTGAACTGGAAACACAGATGGAGGAAGATGAAGCCTTTGCCAATCGCTTACAGGAATTAATGACGCAGCTAAAATCAAACGAAACGATTAATCAAATTGTTCTCAAGGGAGTTGAAGTAAAAGGTAAGGCTAAAGTAGGCGATATAGATTTGACAGCCACAAGAGACGGTTCAGTGAATCAAGAAGCGGTGGTTGATTCTCAATTTGGCGACGATCTTGACCTTGGCAATGTGAACATTAAGGCTTAAAATCATGAACGATCGCCCTAACTCTGAGAATATACAGCAGAGTGCGTTTGAAAATGTTCAAGCCCGCGATATCACAGTTAAGAGCATTACCCAGATTATAAACCAAGGGAAAACTCCCAAGGCAAAAGGTATTCCGCAAAATCTTCCCCTGAGTGGGGTGGTGAAGTTTGTTGGACGTGAAGCCGAACTGCAAACCCTTCACCAGATGTTGCATGAAGATAATCAAGTAGCCATTGCTGCGATCGCTGGCATGGGTGGACTGGGTAAAACAGAACTGGCCTTACAATATGCTTTGGCTCACCGTGAAATTTACAAGGGTGGAATTTGCTGGTTGCTGGCAAAGGCTGGGGATGTGGGCATTCAAATTGTGCAGTTTGCCAGAACGCAGCTTGACTTAAACCCGCCAGAGGATTTAACAGAAGATTCTAACCAAAAATTACTCGCGCAAGTCCAATATTGCTTTCGGCATTGGCGTGAGGGTAATGTGCTGCTAGTCTTGGATGATGTTGGAGAATATCAACAAGTTAAGCCTTACCTACCCTCGTCATCTTCTCGATTTAAAGTGTTGATTACCACGCGCCAACACTTAGGAGCATCTATAAAGGAATTATCTTTAGATGTATTGCAACCAGAAGCAGCACTGGAGTTATTAAAGTCATTTTTTAAAGAAACACCACAGCGAATTGAGCAAGAATTGGCTGTTGTAAATCAGTTGTGTGAGTGGTTGGGATATTTGCCTTTGGGTTTGGAATTAGTGGGGCGATATTTGGCGCGAAAACAGGATTTATCTTTCACAGAAATGTTGCGGCGGTTGGAGAACAAGCGACTAGAACAACCCGCCCTTGTTAAACCAGAAGGCGACATGACAGCACAACGGGGTGTATTAGTAGCCTTTGAGTTGAGTTGGCAGGAATTAGAGGACAGCGATAAGCAGCTTGGTTGTTTGCTGAGTTTATTTGCCGCCGCACCTATACCTTGGAAGTTGGTGGAACTGTGTGTAACAGAGGAATACGAGGGAGAGTTAGAGGAAATTAGAGATGATAACTTGCTGAATCTGCATTTACTCCAGCGCAAAGGTGAGGGAATCTACCAATTACATCCACTACTAAGAGAGTTTTTCCAATACAAGTGTACAGGTTTAGAACAGGTAGAGGAATTAAAGCGATCGCTTTGTCGGGTAATGGTAGCAGTTGCTAAGGAGATTCCTGACTCGGCCAACCTTGAGCAAATCACCGCCGTTTCTCCCGCCATTCCTCATATAGCTGAAGTAGCGAATCACCTCATTCAATACCTCAGCGATAATGATTTACTTTGGCCTTTCTACGGCAACGGTACATTTTATAATGCTCAAGGTTTATATAACCAAGCTTTACCCTGGTATGAACAATGTCTAGAAGTCGCTAAAAAGCGCTTGGGTGAAGAACATCCATCTGTCGCACTTAGTCTCAACAACCTAGCGACACTCTACGACTCCCAAGGCAGATACAGCGAAGCCGAACCCCTTTACATCCAAGCTTTGGCACT
>JAHCSU010000198.1 GCA_023522315.1 Nostoc sp. CCCryo 231-06 | reverse complement strand
TAGGTTTTTACGCCAATTACTGAGTGCAACCCCATTCCTTTGTTTTCGTGGTACAGTTTTAGCTTGGTTTTCGCTATATACATATTTTACCAGAATACAGAGCGCCTAACTTTGATGTGAAGTCACGAGTGGCGTAGGGCAGAAATCAAGAAACAGCCCAGCAATTATCTGCTTGGTTGAAAAACACTCGATTGTGGCACATTTTAATGTGGCACAACCAACTGAAATTTCACTGGAGTTTTTTCATTAGAATATGTATATATTATTACTAATCTAATAGCCTGTTGGAGGGCTACTATGAAATACTGTCGCCCCCGACTTAAGTTTCGCAACGGCTGGCTGTTGGCTTTACTTACCGCCATCACAGCCACGCCTGTAATAGCAGAGACAGCGAATTTTGGTACTTTCACCCTGTCAACAAACTTTAATCCAGCACAAGGAACAGTGCAGGGGTTTACAGGTGGTTCTTACTCATTGTCTGCCATAAGTAACCGCGATCGCGATCAAAAAGCATGTATTGGTTTTGCCGATCCTAATCCAGATCATATTATGGTTTTGGAAAAAGACTTTCCCCAGATGACAATACAAGTTGATAGCAACGGCAACGATACCACTTTACTGATCCAAGGGCCAGACCAAACTACGATTCGTTGCGGCGATGACACTGGTAAAAGTAAAGATGCTAGCGTTAGCGATCGCAACTGGAAAAGTGGCACATATAGGATTTGGGTGGGTACATTTAATCCTGGGGTCAAGCGCGATTATACTCTGCAAGTGGAGCAGCAGTGAAGTGGGGAGTTAGGAGTTAGCGATTAGGTATTGTGTATTGGAAAGAATTTATGCCCAATGCCCAATTCCCAATTCCCAATTCCCAATTTTGAGGTATAACGTCTGATAGGATAATATGGGAGAGTAGCTTGTTGTGCTTTCCGAGGGT
>JAHCSU010000197.1 GCA_023522315.1 Nostoc sp. CCCryo 231-06 | reverse complement strand
TCTTTGTCGGTTATAGCTTGGCGAGGAATCAATGCAATTATAAGGTGGTGAGGATGTGGATTTGCTATCTTTCATACCATTTGCCAATTCATAAACGAGTAATATTTATACACTCTTTATGAAAAAGAACAAGACTATGAGTGGGAATGAATCGCGCTTTGCAGCAATTTCTCAAATCACCGATCGCGAAATCCTGCCTCCTAAAACTCCCAGTCGCTTAGAAGAACTGTGGGCAACGGATGTTTTTACCCTCAACAAAATGCAGGCTTGTTTACCTAAAGATGTTTTTAAAATCATCAAAAAAACGGTACAAACTGGCGGCAAGTTGGATGTCTCGGTAGCAGGTGTTGTAGCGGCGGCGATGAAAGATTGGGCAATTTCTAAAGGCGCGCTCTACTATGCCCATGTGTTCTATCCAATGACGAATATTACGGCGGAGAAACACGACGGTTTTATTTCGGTGCAAAGCGATGGCTCGGTAATCACAGAATTTACAGACAAAGTGCTAGTACAGGGTGAACCCGATGGCTCGTCTTTTCCTAACGGCGGTATTCGCTCCACCTTTGAAGCGCGAGGATATACAGCGTGGGATGTTACTAGCCCTGCCTACGTGATGAAAACTGACAATGGCGTAACCTTGTGCGTTCCAACGGTTTTTATTTCCTGGACTGGTGAAGCCTTAGATAAGAAAACGCCGCTATTACGCTCCAATGCTGCTATGAGCCATGCCGCTACTCGATTGCTCAAGCTCTTAGGACACTCGGAGGTTGCCCCGGTTAACTCTAGCTGTGGTGCAGAGCAAGAATACTTCTTAGTCGATTCTCACTTTGCGAATAGTCGCCCGGATATTTTATTGACTGGCAGAACTTTGTTTGGCAGACCCGCCGCCAAAGGTCAACAGTTTGACGATCACTATTTTGGAGCTATTCCAGAGCGCGTCCAAGTCTTTATGCAGGAAGTGGAAGAACAGATGTATCGCTTAGGCATTCCCGCGAAAACTAGACACAACGAAGTTGCCCCCGGACAGTTTGAAATTGCGCCCTTTTTTGAAGCAGCAAACGTCGCTAGCGATCATCAACAGATGACCATGACGATTTTAAAAAACACGGCAAAGAAGCACGGTTTTATCTGTTTGCTACATGAAAAACCCTTTGCAGGCATTAATGGTTCGGGTAAGCACGTCAATTGGTCGGTAGGTAATGCAACTCAAGGAAACCTGCTCGACCCTGGGGCTACGCCGCATTCCAATCTGCAATTTTTGCTCTTTTGCGGGGCGGTAATTCGGGGGGTTCATAAATACGGGCCGCTTTTACGGGCAGTAGTGGCTTCTGCTAGTAACGATCATCGCTTGGG
>JAHCSU010000196.1 GCA_023522315.1 Nostoc sp. CCCryo 231-06 | reverse complement strand
AAAAACTGGGTCTGAAGCCCCGTCATAGATCGGACGGCTTTTTATTGATTAGTTCGTCTATGTAATCTCTTAATTTATTTTGCCAGTCAGGAACGTTTTTAAGTTCTTCTTTTTGTCCAGTTCTCGCCTTAAAGCAGATAGGTGATTTGTCCAACGCGACACCTGAATCGGGTTTCCAACAATATTCATTTTTTTCTTGAAAAGTCATAATATTTTTTTGCGTAACTAGTGGTATACTAGCAGATAACAGTTAAAATAACAAACATGAAAGCCCGGTATCAGTACAGATTCTACCCGACAAACCAACAACGCCAAAATTTGGCTAGATTGTTTGGTTGCGTCCGCGTAGTCTGGAATGATGCACTGGCGTTGTGTAAGCAGTCGGATTCGCTTCCTAGTAATGGAGATTTGCAGTGCGATTCGTTGATTAGTGAATCACGGTAATCAGTCCGTAAATAACTAATCCAGCCCGACAGCAGATTACTGTCATTAAAAGGTTGAACTCTCGGTTTGATGTAGGTGCAAGTCCTACCATTCAGACTCAGAATTGACTCCTTACCTGCCCACACCGAACAAGCTCGGTTCTTGTAGAGTGAAGCTCTTAACTGGGCGCAATCAGACAGCCGTTGCGGGTTGACACTGGCGCTAACAGGGAGTTCCCATGATGAAACAGAGCCTAAAAAAGCGACTTCCTCCAAAGCAGGGCGTAAACAACAAAGCCTGACTTTACTGGAGTTCATTCCCGCCGCCCTTTCTGCGAAGATAGCGGCAAGAGTCCAGGGAATCCAGTAGTCGAATTGGCTACATCTAAAGGAACAATCAATCTCTCCGAGGGAACGAATAAAAACGATTTGGGAGTCTTGGGGCAGTCGAACCCCAGGTAGGCTAGACGAGAAGCGGAATTCTCTCAAGTCGGGTAGGACAGTCCGTAATTGGACTGAGGTGTTCAGAATACACTAACTAGAGAAGAGAAAATGATTAGACACAGTAGACATACTAGTGAATCTTGGAGAGCTTTACCGTGGAAGAAATTCCGCCGAAATCTTTTCCGCCTTCAAAAGCGTGTGTACAAAGCTGTTCAAGTTGGAAACAAGCGGAAAGCTCGGTTACTCCAAAAGCTTATTCTAAAATCAACCTCGGCTCGATTTCTTGCAATAAGACAAGTATCTCAGCTAAACGCTGGTAAAAAGACGGCTGGTATTGATGGTAAGAAATCCCTCACATTTGAAGAACGCTTCAACCTTGAAGAACTACTGAAAATGAATAGTGGAAATTGGAAACATCAAGGCTTACGAGAAATCCCCATCCCTAAAAAGGACGGGACAACCAGAATGCTTAAGATACCCACCATCGCGGATAGAGCTTGGCAATGCCTTGCAAAATATGCACTCGAACCAGCTTGCGCGTTGCCACTTTCCACGCCAGGAGTTACGGGTTCAGAACGGGGCGCTCTGCCCAGGATGCACAAAAATACATCTTTAATAACCTTAGCTCCAACGCCAATGGAATAGAGAAACGAGTTATAGAACTCGATATTGAAAAGTGCTTCGACAGGATTAACCACTCAGCAATAATGGATGAACTCATTGCCCCCAAAGGCTTAAAACTCGGTATCTTCCGATGCCTCAAGGCTGGAGTTAACCCAGAATTCCCCGAACAGGGAACCCCCCAAGGGGGAGTAGTTAGCCCATTACTAGCAAATCTAGTCCTTCACGGATTAGAAAATGTAGGTCATGAGGTCAGATTAAAAATCAGAAATGGCGGAAGATATATAGACACTATTAATGGATTTCGTTATGCGGATGACGTTGTGTTTATTCTGAAACCAGGAGATGACTCCAAACTCCTCCGAGAATACATTGATAACTTCTTGGAAACAAGAGGATTAAAAGTCAAAGAAGCCAAAAGCAAAGTTGCACATAGTACAGATGGTTTCGACTTCCTTGGGTGGAACTTCGCAGTTAAACCCAATGGTAAATTCATTTCAACACCAAGTCAAAAAGCTACAGATAGCATTAAGACAAAAGTTAAAGAAGTGATGAAAGATAGTCGTTTCACTCTAGAGCATCGCATCAACAAATGTGGTTCGATGATAAGAGGGTGGAGAAATTACCACAGATTCTGCGATATGAGTCAACATGACCTATGGGCACTGCGCTACTGGTTATGGAAATTCATTCGGAAACAAGGAAGATACAACCGTTATGAAACCAATAAGGTTATAAAAAGAGCAATTCCTTCGGTCAGTTGGTCAGCTTGCAAGTTTGTCATTGTCAAAGGAGATAAATCACCCTATGATGGCGACTTTGTTTATTGGTCTAAACGCGAGAATGCTAACTACGATGGTATAACGGCACGACTTCTCAAGAAACAGAATCACAAATGTACAGACTGTAATCTATCGTTCATTTCAGGTGATATTGCGGAATTACACCACATTGACGGCAACCATGATAACTGGAAACCGTTAAATTTGGAAGTCCTGCACCGAGAATGTCACCAGCATCAGACCATTCATGGTCGGGTGAGAGTCCGAACAGCGGGATAGACCCGACTTATTAGGTGTCAGACTAGGAGCCGGATGCAGTCAAAGCTGCACGTCCGCGTTCTGAAGGAGAGGTGTCTCCTGGTAACAGGAGCATCGACTCTAATTAACTGAGAGGTGCGGGGAATAATATCCCCCATCGACTCAACCAAAGTTAGTCATCACTCAGGCTAAAAATACTGAAGAAAGGGTTTGGTTGTCAGATGTTTCTGTAGTACCATTACAGCAATCCGTTGCTGACTTAGGAACTGCTTAAAAAAACTTTTTTGATTCTCTTAAAGGTAAGAGAAAAGGTAAAAAAGTAGGTAGCCCAAAGTTTAAGAAGAAAACTAATCAGCAGT
>JAHCSU010000195.1 GCA_023522315.1 Nostoc sp. CCCryo 231-06 | reverse complement strand
GCAGATTTTTGAAAATATAGCCCAGTATGAAATGAAGGTGGCAGATTTAAAAGGGCTAAAACAGGGACAATTACGCTTGGCAGTGGTTACAACAGCAAAATATTTTATCCCACGTTTGTTAGGGCCGTTTTGCGAACTTTATCCAGGGATTGATATCTCTCTGCAAGTAACGAATCACGAACAAATTTTGGAACGGATGAGTCAGAATCTGGACGAATTATATATCATGAGTCAAGTTCCAGACAATATGGATGTGACTTTTGAACCATTTTTAGAAAACCCTTTGATTGTCTTTGCACCAATTAATCATCCGTTATCCAAGGAAAAAAATATTCCGATCCAACGCCTGTCTAACGAACCTTTTATTATGCGGGAACCAGGTTCAGGAACTCGTCGCGCCGTCCAAAGTCTATTTGAAGAACAAGGGGTTACAGTAAAAGTCAAGCTGGAATTGGGAAGTAACGAAGCAATTAAACAAGCGATCGCAGGTGGTTTAGGAATTTCTGTTTTATCCCGTCATACCTTACTATTAGACGCCTCAGAGTTTAGCATTTTAGATGTGCAACACTTTCCCATTCAGCGAAATTGGTACATGGTTTACCCATCTGGCAAGCAGCTATCTATCGTCGCTCGTGCCTATTATGAGTATCTCCTGGCTGCGGCAAAGAATTTTGTAGAGCAAAACGCTGATACTACTTCTAGTACTCTTGAACCAACTCACGGGTAAAATAATTACGTTAATAGCGGGCGTTCGCGTTTAGCGTCTCCAAGAGTTGCCCATTACGAATTACCTTGAGGGGTTGACGGTTAGACCGAGAAGCATTGACAATTAACCAGCATGAACCATTAAAAATGGGGGAAAACTGGCAGTGGTTAACCCGGAAATACCGTCTTGGCGCAAAACAGTACAAAGCGAGATTGTAGCTGTTACAGTGTACGCTGACAGAGCATTGGTTACACGGCGGGCTGTAGTTGATTTAACAGGAATTGAACAGGAACTAGTAATTAACCCAGTGCCAGAGATGGAAACTGACTCTGTGAGGGTTAGTGGTACAGGTACGGTAGGGGTGCGTTTAGTGGGAGTAAGTAGCGATCGCATCTACACCACTGAACCAGTAGCGGAGATTGCACATTTGACAAGGCAAATTCAGCAACTAGAAGCAGAAAAACGCCACCTGCAAGCCCAAGTCGATGCTTTAGCGTTGCAGTCTAGTTTTATTGACGGGTTACGTGAAAAAACAGAGGAACCCTTTGCACAGAGTTTATCCCGGAAAAATCTCAGCCTTAGCGAAACTTTGGATTTTTTGAACTTTCTCGGAAGCCAGTATAGTGAGTATGCGATCGCATCTGGGGAGTGCAAAACCCAACAGCAGGAATTAGACAAACAACTGCAAGCCCTCCGCACCTCATTGCAAAAAATCCAAACGCCACATCTTAAAGAGAGTTTTAGCTTAGTTGTAGGAGTTGAAGTTGCAGGTGAAGGCCAGTTTGAGCTAGAGCTTTCCTACTTAGTGAATCGCGCCAGTTGGACTCCCCTTTATGACTTGCGCTTTAGCACTACCAGCGATATTGTCCATTTGAGCTACCTTGCAGAAATCACTCAAAGTAGTGGCGAAGATTGGATTGGTGCAAATCTCACACTTTCTACCGCTAAACCAGGATTAGGTACACTTCCACCCAAACTTGAACCCTGGTATATTGATGCCCCACGTCCACAATTCGTACGACAACGACAATTGTCTGCCCAGCCACCACTGCTGCCTAGCATACCAGAGCCGCCTGCTTCTGCTGCCAGAGCGGATTGGCAAGAAGAAGACGAAGTTGCAGAGGATAGTCTTATCCCAGCAGAAACCGTTAGAGCAGAAGTATCCAAAGAAGGGCGTGTAGTTACCTTTAAACTGAATGGTGGCGGTAACATTCCCAGTGATGGCGCACCTCATAAAACGACGATTTTCAACGATGATTATCCTTGTAACTTTGACTATGTGGCAATGCCGCGCTTGGTAAGCTTTGCTTATTTGCAAGCTAATGTGAAAAATAGTCCTAATGGTGCGACTTTGTTATCAGGTAAAGCGAATATTTTCCGCGACAACGTTTTTGTTGGGACAACTCAGTTAGAGAATATTGCACCAGGGCAAGAATTTAAACTTAATTTAGGAATTGATGAAGGTTTAAAAATTGAGCGCGATTTAGTTGAGCGTCTGGTAGACAAAAGATTGATTAGCAACCAGCGCCGAATTACTTATAGTTATCGGTTGATAATTACTAACTTACTCGATAAAGAAGTAAATCTGAAAGTAACTGAACAATTGCCAGTTAGCCGCAATGAGCAAATTAAAGTGCGCCTCAGTCGTAGCAACCCACAAATTCAACTTGGTGAAATGGGGATTTTAGAATGGCAGTTAACTCTTCCACCCCAAGAGCGACGAGAGATATATTACCAGTTTAATGTTGAATATCCGCCTGAGTTAATAGTAGTTGGATTAGATATTTAAACAACATTACTAAGAGGATGTTTTAATTTAACAGAGTATAGTAACCTTAAATTTACAAGTATATATCTATACTTGCTTTTTTCTCTGTCTTTGCTGTTAAGCCTCTACAATGTGCAATGTTTAAGAGACACATATTTTTTAGCTGACGCAGAAATTGACGGGTGCGTTATTGTTAATTATTGTGAATTCAAGAATTTTTATCTAAAAAATTAAATATTAACAAGCTTGAGCGAGAATTGGCAGAATCTAAAGAATCACATTGAAGCATATATTCAGAATGAGATTAAAGCATATCTTCTATTCATAGAAATATCTGCTTCTGAACTAAGTAGTAGTGAGAAAAGAGATCAAATACTGGAAGCTATCAAGCAACGTACTAAAGAAGAAAGACTACAGAAATACTTTAATGACCTTCAGCGCTTAGTTGAAGAGTCTGGCGATTCACCTTACAATGAATCAGCGCAGAAAATTCCAGACGAAGCGTTAGTGGTTCGAGGAGGTCGCAATCGTCCAGCAGATATTAGGCGTGGAATGGGCACTCACCCATGCGGAGTTACTGGGATTTCTGTAGAATGTGCTTTAGGATTGTCTGTAAAAGAACTGGCAATAAATATTCCTCATAGCCAGGTTGGTGTTACAACAGTAGGTGAGGTTCGCAAGACAGAAGGAGATGTAATCCGAACATCAGGAAGAAGCCCACATCATGCTACCCTAAGTGGCTTAATCCCTGAAAAAATTAGCAATCTTCTTACGCCCACATATCCAAATCCAGCACGAGAACAATAGTCATTAGAGAAAGCTTATGAATACGCCTAGAATCTTTGCTGATTTTCATAATGCTGATAATCAGGGTCGTCTACGTCTAAACTGTATTGGCACAGTTGAAGACCTAGCTCGTCAGAACATTGAATTGCAAGATGGAAAATTGCTCACATTATACAGTGAGGATTTAGAAGTAGAGGGAGTGATACAGTATTCCACTGAAGAACAGTTGTGGGTTGCTGCGATTGATTGGAATGCAATTAAGCAAATAGATGATCTTGTAATTCAGGCAAAATACTAAATGTTTTGATGTGGCATAGCCAACAACTGTACCGCAATTATCGGTCAATTTGTCAGATAAGTTACAAAAGCTATCTGCAAAGCATAATTAGCAGAATATTGGTTAGAAGCGATCGCTAAGGCGTGAGGTTGTCATCAAAGCAGCGATCGCTTGGCGGCAAAACTGCGAGAATTAAATATAGATCCAGATACTATTTAGCTTCCAGGCAGTTTTGCTTAAGCCTGTTGATGTGAATGCTATATATCTTCAGGAAGAACCCATTTTGGCGGTTCCGTCATTTTTTTCCGCAAGCGTTCTTGTGCCAACTCCAACATTTCGTCTAAGGGAGTTTCTTCAATAAATTTTGTAGCAGCCTCTCTAAACTCGATATTGGGGCATTTATCCCCTAAAACACACCCGTTAACACAGGCTACAGCACAGTTAATTTTTTGCTCCACAGTAAATTCCTCTCTAAAAGTCATGAGTTATAAGTTGTGAGTTCTAATTTTGACCCCTAACTCTTTACATCAGGCATTACCCTCTAGGTAAATTTTACCTTGCCAGTTGCTATCCTATTAGTCTAAATACCTACCATTTAGAAAGTTATCAGTTATGAGTTATGATTTTGACTCCTAACTCCTGTTGAGACGCGATTAATCGCGTCTCAACTCCTAACTCCTAACTCCTCACTCCTCACTTTTATCAAGGGCGCTCATGTCAGAAGTTTTTGCTACAACTGGAACGATCGCTGCGATCGCCACTGCTGTTGTCCCCCAACAGGGTAGTGTTGGTATTGTGCGGGTGTCCGGTTCCCAAGCAATGGCTCTAGCCCAAACTCTCTTTCACGCACCAGGGCGGCAAGTTTGGGAAAGTCACCAGATTCTCTACGGTTACATTCGCCATCCCCAGACGCAACAACTGGTAGATGAAGCCCTGTTGCTGATTATGAAAGCACCCCGTTCTTACACCCGTGAAGATGTAGTGGAATTTCATTGCCACGGGGGAATTATGGCAGTGCAACAAGTATTACAACTGTGTTTGGAAAACGGTGCAAGACTAGCCCAACCAGGAGAATTTACTCTCCGCGCTTTTTTGAATGGACGATTGGATCTGACTCAAGCCGAAGGGATTGCTGATTTAGTGGGAGCTAAATCGCCTCAAGCTGCCCAAACTGCCTTAGCTGGTTTGCAGGGAAAATTAGCTCATCCGATCCGTCAGTTACGCGCCAACTGTTTAGATATCTTGGCAGAAATCGAAGCTCGAATTGATTTTGAGGAAGACCTTCCTCCGTTGGATGATAAAGTCATAATATCAGAAATCGAGAAAATTGCCGCAGAAATAACTAGATTATTGGCAACTAAAGACAAAGGTGAGTTGCTACGCACAGGTTTAAAAGTGGCAATTGTGGGGCGTCCGAATGTGGGTAAATCCAGCTTATTGAACGCTTGGAGCCAGAGCGATCGCGCCATCGTCACTGACTTACCCGGTACAACCCGCGATGTGGTGGAATCGCAGTTAGTTGTCGGGGGAATTCCCGTACAAGTGCTAGATACAGCAGGGATTCGGGAAACAACAGACCAAGTAGAAAAAATTGGCGTCGAGCGATCGCGTCGTGCCGCAAATGCAGCTGATTTAGTGCTGTTGACCATTGATGCTTCAGCCGGGTGGACGGAAGGCGATCAAGAAATTTACGAACAAGTGCAACACCGTCCATTAATTTTAGTTATTAACAAAATTGATTTAGTAGAAGAAGGCAAAAGCAAAAATTTTCAATACAAAATCGTTCGACTGAGCGAAGTCGAAGTCCCAAATTCCAAATCTCAAATTTTCACAGCAGCAGCCCAAAATCAAGGCATTGATGCTTTAGAAAAAGCAATTTTAGAGATAATTCAATCTGGAAAAGTCCAAGCTGCTGATATGGATTTAGCCATTAACCAAAGGCAAGCAGCAGCCTTAACTCAAGCTAAAATTTCTTTGGAACAAGTACAAGCAACAATTACCCAGCAGTTACCTCTTGATTTCTGGACAATTGACTTACGGGGTGCGATTCAAGCACTAGGAGAAATTACTGGAGAGGAAGTTACAGAATCAGTTTTGGATAAAATTTTTAGCAAGTTTTGTATTGGCAAATAAACCAAAATTATTCTCATTCTGCTAACCTTAGATTGTAAAAACATAAAATTATAATGTCTTTTATCGATGAAATGAATTCTGTCAATGCATTGATTGTGGGAGCCAACCGAGGTATTGGTTTGGGTTTTGTGAAAAAATTGCTACAAGATGACAGAATAGCCAAAGTTTATACGACTTATCGTCAATCAGAGTCAGCCTCAGAGTTAATATTTTTGGCAGGCGAACATTCTGAGCGATTAATTTGTCTGGAGATGGATATTAGTGACGAATCGCAGATTATTAAAGCTGTTCAAAAAATATATGCCCAAGTTGACAAACTGCATTTGGTAGTCAACTGTGTAGGACTGCTGCATGAAGATACTTTGCAACCTGAAAAAAGCTTAAGACAGCTCAATTAAGAAAATTTGCTGCGCTACTTTCAGATAAATAGTATTGGTGCTGTCTTGTTAGCTAAACATCTATTACCTTTATTTCGTCATGGAGAACGCAGCGTGTTTGCCACTATTTCTGCTAAATTGGGCAGTATTGGCGATAACCAACTCGGTGGATGGTATGGCTATCGCGCTTCTAAAGCAGCACTCAATATGTTGATGCGAACTGCGGCAATTGAGTATAAAAGAAGTTGTCCTAAAGCATTAATGGTGACATTGCATCCTGGTACAACTGATACGCGCCTTTCCCGTCCTTTCCAGGGAAATGTAGCTGCGGAAAAATTATTCTCAGTGGAACGCACCGTTATCCAATTACTGACTGTCATCGAACAGCTTCAAGAAGGCGATAGTGGACAGTTTTTCTCGTGGGATGGAAGCCGATTACCTTGGTAACTGCGTTACGCTTGTGCTAGTGAAATTTACGTTACTTGTAATCAAAGCCTATGAAGTTTTTTGTGCCAGCAGCCAAGGATGATATCAAAGCAGAGCAGGTGTATAGTGCTTTTGCTCGGTCTGTCAAAGCACCAATAACCGAAAAGCGTATTTGGAAGTTACAGTGGCGTGATAACGAAATTGATATGGAATGCGAGGTAGGTAAACCCTTACCATCCTCTTATCAAACGGGGAAAGAGTTAGTTATGGCAATCTTTGAGTGCGAAAACCTTTATAAAATTTGTACTCTTACCCGTGGAGGAGTAAAGGGAGAGCCTATCTTGGCTGAAAAAAACTCTCAATCTTCAGCAACGTATTTTTCAGATAATGTAACATCTCGGAAAGTGCAGCCGTAATTATTAATAGTGGAGAAAATCTATCGGCAATTGTGTCTAAAAGGTTAAAAGTTAAAAATTATTCCGGGAAGATACAGCAGTTTTCTTTTGCATGAAGTACAAAGTTACGGGTTTTGAGGCAGGAGGCAGGAGTTAGAAACTGTTTATGTTTAATTTTAACTCCACATTTACGCATTATTTTTTGAGTTTTACCTTGTGGAGTAATTCATCTTTAATGCGGTTGAGAATTGAAGTCTCATCCAGGTTTGCCAAAATCCGATTAATCACTGCTTTTGGCCCATCAGGCCCCCAAGTCGCTCCATTGGCTAAATAAACTTTGGTAACTTGTCCAATACCGTAAGAAGAAACACCAGCTACTCCCGCTTGCGTGATTGCCACCGAGATATAAGGGCCCAAGGCAGCACCTGCGGTAGCTGTTGCAGAGATACCAAGTAAAGTTTTTAATCCACTCAAGCCCAAATTTGCTAACAATTCACTAGCACCGATGCCACCCATACTTAGGGCAATTTTTTGTAGCAATTGTACAGCCCCGGCTTCGGTCATAGAAAAGCCATAGAGTTTAGATAAACCCAAAATCAGAGCAATATCAATTACCACACTACTCAGAATATCTACCACAGTTACGGGATTGAGTGCGATCGCTAATGCCTTGGTCATCACAGCCTTCCAAATCAACTGATTGGCATTCTGTTCCCGAATCATCAGTTTTCGTTCTATCAACTGCTCATTTACAATATCGGCATAAAGCATAGTATTGAGGGCAACCAAAGCTTTACCCTCACGATGTAGAATCTCCAAAATTTTCAGCTTGAGTTCTTCAACTTGGGCATTACCTGTACGCAACTGTATGCCCCTAGTACCATCAGGGCGACGAATCGCCGTCTTTACTAATGGCGATGCCGCAGCCATGACAATTTCTAGAGGTGTAAGTAATTCCCGCACCCTTTCATCTCGGATTTTGTGATAAATTGCCATCCGGTCTGCTTCTGGATACTGGTCTACTTTGTTAAATACCAGAATGATTGGTTTACCTGCTTCCCGCAACTGAGAAAGGGCAGCGTATTCTAGCTTTGTCATGTCGCCAGATATCACAAACAGAATCAAATCCGCTTGTTTTGCAATCTGTTCAGCTAACGCGGCACGGGTTGCACCATCTACCTCGTCTAACCCAGGAGTATCAATTAATTCCACCTGGGATTGACCTACACCAGGAAGAGTAACTCGCAAAGCACGTTCAGTTTCCCCTATCGCTTCCTCACTAATACTCCAATTAACTCTTTGTGCAGCACGAGTGACACCATGCAACGGCCCAGTTTCAAATACTGTTTGCCCAACCAAAGCATTGAGTAGCGAAGACTTACCACGTCCCACCATACCAAAAGCCGCAATCTGTACCACCATGCGGTCTAACTTCCCCAGCATGGTTTCCAAGTCAGCAATTTCCGTTTCCAATCCGGTTTTTTCTTGGGGGGTGAGGTCAAGATTGGCTACTAAGTTTCGCAGCGCCGTTTGTGCTTGTTTATAATTCAGTTCCGTCTGAATGTCTTCAAAGGTGAAAATAGCACTATCCAGTTCTTCCTCCCAGCTGAGAGAATTTGTGTCAGTGTTGGCGGAATCACTTTGATCAGGTTCAGGCATGGGTAGTGTCGAAGTCATATTAATTTTAGATTTTAGATTTTAGATTTTAGATTTTAGATTTTAGATAGACTCCCTTTACTATCCTAGTTATTTTTAGGAACGGTTTTGCGAGATGAGGCAGACCAAGGAGACAAGGGGAATAAGTATGAGTATGCCAAATGCCAAATGCCAAATGACTAATGCCAAATGACCAATGCCCCATGCCCCATGCCCCATGCCCCATGCCCCATGCCAAATGACCAATGCCCCATGCCCCATACCCAATGCCCCATGCCCCATGCCCCATGCCCCATGCCCCCTGCCCCCTGCCCAAAGCCCCACTACTAATGACTAAAGACCAACAAAAAATCCTAAACTGAAAAATTCCACTAAAA
>JAHCSU010000194.1 GCA_023522315.1 Nostoc sp. CCCryo 231-06 | reverse complement strand
ATCAAGGACAATCACGAGGAAGCACAAAAAGCTGCCAATGCCATTCTCTCTCTGGCTGATATGGTACGTAAGAAGTCGCATTTTTTTTTTTTTCGTCCTGTTCTTGGAATTTTCGATGCATCTTACATACTCACAACCAGATTGAACAAGCTCGTGACATAGACGAAGACATGGACGAAATCCTTGAGAAGCAGCAGCAGTGCTTTGCCTATCCACTCCTGCACACTGTAGCCTATTATTAGCATGTACCTATGAGATTTGTCGAGAAGAGACGAGGATCTTTATGAGAGGCACATAAAATTGGGTCTTGCCGAATCGTCGCACATGTTCATTTGCACCATGTCAAACCAGTAAGGGGACATCTATGCTGTATTGATGAAAAAAGGAAAAAAAAAAAACGGAGGTGATCGGACACATGCCCCAGTCCTTTTCCTCTTGTCAATCCTTGTTGTGGCTCCCTACCGACACCCCCACACCCCCTTCACGAGATCAGAAGAACC
>JAHCSU010000193.1 GCA_023522315.1 Nostoc sp. CCCryo 231-06 | reverse complement strand
ATCCTAACTTTTGAGACTGTGTGCGTACCTCATAGCAGGCGGAAGTGCTGTATTGCAAATGAGTCATTAATACTCTAGTTTTAAGTGGATATCTCATCTAAAACCCCAACTACCAAGGGTGGTAATTGGGGTCAAAAAGAGAGATATTCACTTAGTTTTTTGTACCATAACTAAGGATTTTTTACTGAGTCATCAATCCCAGTGGTGTAATTGCTTTTTCCAAATCAGCCCCTTGGAAGTTTGCTCCAACTATATTCGCACCAGTAAGATTAGCCTTCTCTAAATCCGCATCAAATAAGTTCGCATTCTCTAAGTTTGCGCCTATGATGCTTGCCTTGCCTAAATCTGCACCTTGAAGATTTGCCCCTTGCAAGTTAGTCCCTTGTAAGTTTGCTCGTTCTAAATCAGCATCTTGCAAGTTCGCATTCTCTAAATTTGCATTTTGCAGGTTTGTATCTTTCAGTTTTGCTCCTATTAAGTTACATCCAATACACTCATTGGTTGTTAGTAAATGTCTAACGTTATCAACTACAGATGTTACAGGAGCAGGTGCAGATTCTATGGTTGTGGGTGGTGTTAGTGATTGAGCCTTAGCACTAGGTTGTTCGAGCAGAGAAAATCCTGCCACAAGTACCAAAAATACGGCTGCTACTATCCAATTAGTTAATTTTTGAGAAATTGATTTCTTCATGAGTGCCTCGCTATTCAAATTCACAATCTCGATTTTTAGCTTTATAGAAATTGTTCATTCAGTGGTTGATATTTACTGTAAAGTAAGTTGATTAATAAAAACAAATATTATTTTTGTTCAAATCGATAAATTAAAGTGATGTGAAATTTTGTTGCTGACAGACACCATTCAAATTCAACATTAGTGCAGTAAAAAACATGAAATACATTAATCTTGGCAAGATTAGGCTGAAAGTATCGCGTCTGTCTCTGGGCACAATGACTTATAGCTGTCGTCAATGGCGAGAATAGGTGCTACAAGAAGAGAGCAGTCCATTGCGGAGGTTTCATCCGTTGTAAAAACTGCGATCGCGTCTCCAAAGACAAAGGTGTTCTCGTACTAACCGAGAGAAGCAAGCTACGTGGAGCCTGCCAAAGCAAAGGGAAGAGTATCTGAAGGGAGAAGACAGAGGTAAAAACCTAAGTTAGTTAAATAGCATTATTTACTTTATTTTTAATCTCTATTGGGCTGAGTAATTAAATCCTATTCTACATAAATCTTAGATATTAAATTTTTTATATTTGGTAATTTTTTTACAAAAAAGATAGCTCCTATTAAACAACAGATACCACCGAAAAATAAAGCATTATCAACTCCTATTTTACTTGCTAATCCTCCAAAAAATAAATTACTAAAAGGTAATATTCCCAAAAAGCCTGTTGTGAATATACTTGTGACTCTACCCCGTTTAGTTTCATCCACCAAAATTAATTGCACAAAGTTACTAAGCTGTTGTACCTTTAATTTGCATAAAATGGAAATTGGATAAGTATTACATCT
>JAHCSU010000192.1 GCA_023522315.1 Nostoc sp. CCCryo 231-06 | reverse complement strand
GAAAATATGACGTTTCGGACTTTCATCAAACCACATAATCCCCTTCGCTCGGAAGATATTTGAGGGAAGCTGGCTATCTAAGAAATGCTGAAACTTCCTAATAGAAAAAGGTTTGTCACTTTGGAAAGAGATGGAAGTAAAACCATCATTTTCTAAATGGTCAGAATGATGGTGATCGTGGTCATGATCGTGATGATCGTGGCCGCATGTTGAATGGTCATGATCATCGTGAGCGTGATGATCATGATCGTGATGATCGTGTTCATCCACCACTGTGTCAAAATATTTATCAGACTCAAACAGACCAACACTGAGAATTAACGGAAGTGGCACTTGCGATCGCGTGGTGCGAATAATTCTCGCTCCTTCCTTAACTTCGTTAATTTTTCTTTCTAACTCATTCAATGTGGCTTCATCAACCAAATCTGTCTTGTTCAGCACAATTACATCACCATAGGCAATCTGGCTGTATGCCGCCTGAGAATTAAATAAATCTAGGCTGTAATTTGCCGCATCTACTACGGTAATAATCGAATCCAAGCGAGTTAAATCTCGCAATTCTGTGCCCAGAAATGTTAAAGCTACTGGTAGTGGATCTGCCAATCCAGTTGTTTCCACTACTAGATAATCTAGATTTTCTTGGCGTTCTAAAACTTTGTAAACTGCATCTACTAAATCATTATTAATAGTGCAGCAGATACAACCATTATTTAGCTCCACCATGTTCTCACCAGTGGAAACAATTAGCTCGTTGTCGATGCCAATTTCGCCAAATTCATTCACGAGAACGGCGGTTTTTAAACCCTGTTGGTTGTTGAGGATATGATTAAGTAAAGTCGTCTTGCCACTACCGAGGAAACCCGTAATAATTGTTACTGGCATTCCTTGTTTGGGTGTATCCATTGCCGAAGATTCGGATGTAACTGCTGATTGCATAGCGCTGTTATCTAATAGTCAAAAAATAGTAATGTAGCGCAGATAGTCCAGAAAACACTAGCGCCGCAAGGCGGAAGTCAAAAGTCAAAAGTCAAAAACCCTTGATTTCTAGGCTTTCGAGATTTTGTCCAATAGTATGTTGATTTCCGCCATGACGTACTAGCATAGGGATGCTGGACTGTCATCCCAGCTGCTTTACCCTATTATTACGTATCTTCTTATTTCAGCATTACTCTGTTATGACCCTAACCCTTTACAATACCCTCACCCGTCGTCAAGAACCGTTTGAAACAGTCGAAGCAGGCAAAGTTAAGATGTATTACTGCGGCGTGACGGTTTACGACTACTGCCATTTGGGTCATGCTAGAGCTTGCATCGTTTGGGATGTAATCCGCCGATACCTCCAGTTTATCGGCTATGAAGTGCGATATATCCAAAATTTTACTGATATTGATGACAAAATTCTCAATCGAGCCTGTGTTGAACATTCATCAATGGAAGCCGTAGCCGATCGCTTTATCAAAGCATATTTTGAGGATATGGCGCGGCTGGGAATCAAGGAAGCTGATGAATATCCCCGTGCTACCCACACGATGAATGGCATTCAACGGTTAATTCATGAATTGGAAAATAAAGGGTTTGCTTACCCTGCTGACGGCGATGTGTATTATGCAGTGCGGCAGTTTGCTGAGTATGGCAAGCTTTCTGGACGCAAGTTAGAAGATATGCAAGCTGGGAAAAGCGAGCGCGTCAATGTAGAAGATCCAGAATATCAGAAAAAGAAAGACCCCTTTGATTTTGCTTTGTGGAAGGCAGCAAAACCAGGAGAACCAGCTTGGGAATCACCTTGGGGCGCAGGTCGTCCGGGGTGGCATATAGAATGCTCGGCAATGGTGCGCGATCGCCTGGGTGATACCATCGATATTCATGCTGGTGGTGCTGACTTAATTTTTCCTCACCATGAAAACGAAATTGCCCAATCTGAGGCTGTAACAGGAAAACCATTAGCGCGTTACTGGTTGCATAACGGCATGGTGAAGGTAGAAGGTGAAAAAATGTCCAAATCTTTGGGCAACTTTACCACTATTAGAGACTTACTGGATCGAGGAGTTGACCCGATGGCAGTGCGGTTGTTCGTGCTGACTGCTCAATATCGCACACCAATTGATTTTACCGACGAAGCGATCGCCGCAGCAACCAACGGTTGGCACACCATTAAAGAAGGTTTACTTTTTGGCTACCAATATGGCAAACAACTAGGCGGGGGAGTGGAAACTGCCTCACTACTCCCTGAAACTATTGAACGCTTTCAAGAAATTGTAAATAACGACTTTAATTTTCCTGGTGGGTTAACAGTGCTGTTTGAATTAGCCAAAGAACTGCGCCGTGAGGGAAATATTATTGTGCATGAAGGGAAAACCGAAACTTCCCCTGATGAGTTACAGCGTCAATGGCAAACTCTCGTCACATTGGCTGGAGTTTTAGGTTTAGAAGCCAAGATAGAAGCGGAAACTGACAAGATTAATGGTTTAAGCGATGCGGAAATTGAAGCGAAAGTTCACCAAAGGCAAGAAGCACGTAAAGCCAAGAATTTTGCCGAAAGCGATCGCATTCGTGACGAACTCCAAGCAGAAGGTATTACGCTAATTGATAGCCGTGATGGTACACGCTGGCACCGGAATTAAATTTTAAATTCTTATGTGGATTACTCTAACAAAAGCGATCGCTAGTTTCGACATTCCTGCTGATTGGATTGGTATTAGAGCCGTAAAGGAGACTTCTACAACCCGTTCAATCCGTGACGGCTTCCCCCAGGTAAATGGCAAATCCTTCACTGTAGGAGCCATGCTAGAAGTTTTGGTAAATGGCTGTCTGGGTTATGCAGCAACTAACTCTCTTGAACTGTCTTCCCTAAAAGCTGCTGCCGAAACAGCCTATAAACAGGCACTAGCAGCCAGTGAATGGTGGATACATCCCTTCGGTGAAAGTGAGCGCCCTAAAGTCGTTGGTGAATATAACTCTCCATTCCTTGAGCCATTGGATGCTCTGAGTCCGGGAGAAATCAACGATTTACTGGTTCGGATTTGCCAAACACTGAAAGTTGACGACAAGATTGTGCAAACCATAGCCAGTGCTAGCACCATTGAGAGGGAGTCTTGGTTTATTAGCAGTAACGGCTCAGAAGTCTATCAAAAAATTCTATCTATAGGCACTCATTATGGAGCCACCGCCCAAGATGGTGCGCTTGTACAGCAGCGCAGTAACAATGGTTCTCACGCAAACTATTACCAAGGCGGACTAGAACTTTTAAAACAAGAAAACTTATGGCATCGGGTGCGGCAAATTGGCGAACAAGCAGTAGAACTATTGACAGCAGAGGAATGCCCAGCCACTCGTACCAATTTAGTTTTAGCTTCAGACCAAATGATGCTGCAAATCCATGAAAGTGTTGGGCATCCCCTAGAAATTGACCGAATTTTGGGAGATGAGCGTAACTATGCTGGGGGCAGCTTCGTTAATAAAAGTGATTTTGGCAACCTAGTATATGGTTCGCCACTGATGAATATTACCTTTGATCCCACCGTACCTGGTGAATTTTCTAGCTATGGCTTTGATGATACGGGTGCTGTAGCAACAAAGGAATATTTGGTTAAAGAAGGAGTACTCCAACGGGGTTTAGGCAGTCTAGAGAGTCAAGCCAGAGCAGGTATACCAGGAGTTGCCTGTGCCCGCGCTTGCTCATGGAATCGACCTGCGATCGATCGCATGGCAAACTTAAATTTAGAGCCTATAAACGCTAGCTTTGAAGAGATTATTGGCGGGATAGAACACGGCGTTTACATGGAATCTAACCGATCTTGGTCAATTGACGATCGCCGCTACAAATTCCAATTTGGTTGCGAGTACGCTAAATTAATTGAAAACGGTAAACTCACCAAAACCCTCCGCAATCCCAACTATCGCGCCACAACACCAGAGTTTTGGCACAGCCTAATCCAAGTAGGAAATGCTGAAAACTGGCAAATGTATGGTACTCCTTATTGTGGTAAAGGAGAACCAAATCAGGCTATTTGGGTAGGACATGGTTCACCCGTTTGTGTATTTGCTAATGTCGAAGTTTTTGGTGGAGGAACTTGAAAAATACAATAGTTAGGAGTTGTTAGTTAGGAGCGATGCCCTGAGCCTGCCGAAGGGTTAGGAGTTTTGAATTAAGTAGGTAGGCATAAATAAACATAAAATAAAATCCTAGTTCGTAGTGAGCGATTCATCGCTAAAAAAAGGATTATCAGGACTAAAGTCCTTACTACAAACCTTAATTTATTTACGCCTAGCTACTTACAAAAATTATTTTAACTCCTAACTCCTAACTCCTAACTCCTAACTTTCTCCCCCTCCTTATTCTCTATTAATATTTAATATCTATGAAAATTGAGGAATTATCTGCGTTAGAAGTCAGCTTTAATCAACTGATTGAAACTCTGCTGATTAAAAAAGCCGAAAGTGAACAATTCACTGTGAAACTCAGTAGTGAAAGAAGTCAATTTACTCGTTTCAATCATGCCAAAGTACGACAAACTGGTTGTGTTGCTGATGGTTGGATCGAACTGACATTGATGGCAGAGCAGCGCAGCAGTGTTCGGCAGTTTCCCTTTACTGGAAATTGGGATGTAGATTGGCAGTTAGCATATACTGCTTTGCAGGAACTACGTGACGAACTTATTCTACTACCCATCGATCCGTATCTAGTTTTGCCATCAGGAAATAATACCAGTCGGGAAATACATTCTGGAAATTTATTGGCGGCGAAAGCAGTAGTACCAACTGTGCTACAACTAGTTGCTGAATTAGATTTTACAGGGATATATGCCGGGGGATTGGTAGTTAAAGCTTATGGTGATTCCAACGGTCAAAAACACTGGTTTGCTACTGATTCTTTTACCTTAGATTATTCTCTATTCTCCACCTCTGGACAAGCAGTTAAGGGTACATTTGCTGGGAGTAATTGGGATATATCTGCTTACATAGCCAAAATTAGCGAAGCCAAAAAGCAACTTGAATTGCTTGCTCGCCCAGCGAAAGAATTGCCACGGGGACAATACAAAACTTATTTTGCACCTGCTGCTGTTGCAGATTTATTACTAATGCTTTCTTGGGGAGCAGTCAGCGAAGCTGATATCCAACAAGGAAACAGTGCCTTAGCTGCTTTATCGCGTCAAGAAAAACAACTTTCCCCAAGATTTAGTTTGAAAGAAAACTTTCAACGAGGATTAGTGCCGCGATTTAATGAATTAGGAGAAATAGCAGCGCCGGAGTTACCTGTAATAGAAAAAGGACAATTGGTAAATAGTTTGGTGAATTCTCGGACTGCTAAGGAATATCAAAAAATTGCCAACGGTGCTAATGGTTCAGAGACTTTACGAGCGCCAGAAGTGACTACTGGAAATTTGATATTTGAGCAGATTATACCAAGTTTAGATACCGGATTATATGTATCTAATTTGCATTACTTGAATTGGAGCGATCGCCACACTGGTAGAATCACAGGTATGACTCGTTATGCTTGTTTTTGGGTAGAAAACGGAGAAATTATCGCCCCCATTGAAAACTTACGTTTTGATGAAAGTCTTTATCGCTTTTGGGGAGAAAACTTAGTAGATTTGACCAATTTTCAAGAATTCATTCCCGAAGTAGGTACTTATGAAAGTCGCCAACTAGGAGGTAGTTTAGTTCCCGGTATGCTGGTGGAAGATTTTACATATACTTTGTAATCATCTGCTGACAGATAATTAAAAGCCAACAGATATAAATAGGCTCTATCGCTCCCTCTATGGTTCCTAATATTAAATCCATGCTTTTTAAAACTGTTATCCTTATGGAGAAAGGGTTTTGCAGTTTTCCAAGTTGGTATTTAATAATAGCGTAAGTCACTTTAGCATCAGGGGCGCGATAGAACCTAGAAATCTACCCTAACGGGGAGGTGATATTGGAGTCAATGACAAACAAACTATTACTTATGACAAGTGTCATCCTATTAAGCTAGAGCGACGTAGACATCAGCATTTCCAAAACCAACAATATCATTGCGACCATCGCCGTTGATATCGCCAAGCTGACGTGGATATTGGTTAAAGCTAGTCCATCCGCCATCAACGACAGTAAAATTATCGCTTTGAGCTACAAACAACGGACCAAAAGTGCCATTGGTTTGACCTAGAGCGGCGTAGACATCACTATTTCCAAAACCGACAATATCATCGAGACCATCGCCGTTGATATCAGCAACCTGACGCGGATATTGGTTAAAGCTAGTCCATCCGCCATCAACGACAGTAAAATTATTGTCCTGAGCGACAAACAACGAACCGAAAGTGCTCATTATAATAGTCCTTTAATCAATCATATTGCGCGTGGTAAAACTACGTACCTATTTAGGATTCAGTTTTAGTTCCAGAAATTACGCTAATCATTTACAAACCTTTACACCGTAATATTTTTATGGCAGATTCTAACTACCAAGCTATGACTGATGAAGAGTTGCGGGACTAGGTTCGCTAGCATTCCCAAGATGTAGAAGCTTTCCACATTCTCGTAGATAGATTAGAGCAACGTCCAAAAGTGTTTTGCAGCACAGATGAAGAAATTGAAGCCGAATTGCAAAAGCGAATTAACCAATAGCGATCGCAGTAAAGTAGACTAGAGAATAAAAATAGGTATTTTTTCCCAGTACTCATTTTTCTGACTTTTAAACACAAATATTATTAAATTAATTAAATTAATTAAATTCTAAAATCATCTATTTCTGTAAGCTGCATTAATTATAATATCTTTGATAGTAAAATAAACAATTAATAGCAGCAATAAAAATTGCTCAATTTGAAGAATTGGATCTAAACGCCAACCTTTAAAAAATAAACCTATTCCGCATAAGAACATTATTATTGGTGTAAATACCACTTGAATAATGTAAAGAGCTACAGCCCAACCTGTAAGCCTAGTTCCACGTTGGGCTAGCCAAGCTACTGTTAAAATAAAGCAAACAATTGCCAAAAGTACATAAATAATTCCAATTAAACCAGCTAGATTTAATCCAAAATTCACTTTAGCGAAAGTAAGCATTTATGAAAAATCCTGCTTAAGTAAAAGCTAAAATTTTAATATTATTAAGTAGATTAAGCTTAGAGGATGGAAGCTTAAAAATATTACCGTATTAAAATTGTTGGGTTAAGCAATAGCGAAACCCAACCTAGAATTCTTCCTCATCTCTCGTTAGAACCTCTATTTTTTCTTACCAGGAGGTGAATTGCGCTGAGTGAGGTTATCAATTTGCAATTGTTGTCGTCCGTTGGTGATAATCCGCAACATCTGCTTGATATCCTGCTCAATATTTTCCAGAATGCCATCAGCATAAGCATCAGCACCATCTTCAATTTCTTGAGCTTGAGCGATCGCAGTTTGCCTCATTTGGTCTAACTCTTGCTGACAAGCATACCGTTTACGGTCAATTTCGGCGAGGGTTTCTTGCATTATTGCCTCACACTCTTGTTGCACTTGTCGCCGCAGTTGTTCAGCTTCTTGTTCTGCCTGTTGAATGATATCGCTTTCAGCTAAAATTTGCGCTCTTTTTGCTTGCGCGGACTCAACAACCTGCTGTCCATACTCTTCCGCTTCCAGCAGAATTTCGTCCTTTTGGTTGAGGATAGCTGCTGCTTCTTGAAAAAGCGATGGTAAGGCAAGCCGGATGTAATCAAGCTGATCTAGCAGCTTTTCTTCATCTATGAGAGTCCGTCCTGTGAGAGGAATCCTGAGACTAGAGAGAACAATTTCCTCTAGGCGGTTGAGTTCCTCCTGAATATCTATGCTTCCCTCTCCACTGAGATGCTCTTGAGGGGGGGGATTGCTTCCGTTGAGATTGGGTTCAACATTGGAGAGTTCTGATTGTAGCATTGGTATATATCTAGAGCAATGTGTGGGGGAACGAGATGATCGATAGAGCCACCAAACCTTGCAATCTCTTTTACCACACTACTACTTAAAAAACTATATTCATTTGAGGTTGCAAGAAAAACTGTTTCTATTTGGGTAGAAAGAGTTTTATTAGTGTGAGCCATTTGCAGTTCCACTTCAAAATCTGACACAGCCCGTAAACCCCGGATCAAAACTTGTGCTTGTCGCATTTGAGCATAGTTGACGGTAAGACCATCAAAGCTGTCTACATCTACATTAGGTAGATGTTGTGTAGAAAGACTGATCTGATTTAGCCGTTGCTCCACACTAAAAAGTGGCATTTTGTTGGGGTTCCGCAGTACAGCGACAATTACCCGCTCAAACAGCCGACTACCGCGCCCAATGAGGTCAAGGTGTCCCAAGGTGATGGGGTCGAAGCTACCAGGATAAATAGCAATCACAATTTTAAATATATCAAAGTTGTTTAGGTGATTATATTGAACAGTATTTTGTGTAACTTACTCAAATTTACCATCTTGCGCTCTGAGTAAGGATGCTAAACTCAATTGTTTTGGTGGTACAAGTTATGCTCAACTAGGCGTTAGGAATTAGACTCCTAAATATGGATACTGGATTTTAAACCTCATCTATGTTGAGAACCGTAGTTTTTGCCCTCACCCTAAATCCCTCT
>JAHCSU010000191.1 GCA_023522315.1 Nostoc sp. CCCryo 231-06 | reverse complement strand
AGATCGCCAGGGACCAACGATGGGGTCAAGACGCACTTTCCACAGCAACAGACCTTGATACAACCCCACCCCACTTTGAGGATTTTCAAACTTTTTTTTGAACTTTTTTCAAACGGTTGCGCAAAACCCTTCAAAAAAACATGCAAAAACGTCAGCTCAAAAACAGCACCTGACCAGCCGATTTTACAAACAATCAGAAACCTGGTTATATATCTTCTCGTTGCCGGGGAGGAGCTCACACAGAGAGCACCAAGCAGGAAACAGTAAGCGCCATTAGCTCAACTGGCAGAGCAGCTGACTCTTAATCAGCGGGTTCGGGGTTCGAGTCCCTGATGGCGCACGATACAGACCGGGAAGGTAGAAATACCTTCCCGGTCTTTTTGTTGCATAACAGGGTTAAGTAAAGAAAAGTGGGGTTAAGTAAAGAAAAGTGTGTCTTTTCCGGGCGTGTTGCGGTTATTTGATCCAGCCTTTTTGGATGCCGAGGTTGTGTTGGTAGCTGGTGTCGATGGCGGTGTCGTATTCTGCTGGTGCACCGATGTCATTGGTAGTGGCTGTGGTGTTGTGGGTGATCAGGTCTGTTGCTGTGGAAAGTGCGTCTTGACCCCATCGTTGGTCCCTGGCGATCT
>JAHCSU010000190.1 GCA_023522315.1 Nostoc sp. CCCryo 231-06 | reverse complement strand
TTTTAATCCGTTGATGCGTTCGTAGTGACGAGTATTGTTTGTTACTAAAGTGTAGTTTTCTGCAAGTGCAACACTAGCAATTAGTAAATCAAATTTAGCAATTGTTTGCCCTATTCTACGGAGTTGTGCCTTTAATTCACCATACTTTTTGAGAGCAGGATCAGTTAAAGGTACAACGGGTAAATTTTGAATAAAGTCTTCTGCACGAGCTAAATTTTCCACTACTCGTTGAGAATTATAAGCACCAAAATATAACTCAGCAACTGTGATGCTACAAATATAAATTTGCTCCCATCCTATTTGTCTAACTTTATTTTTGACTGAATTAATATCTTTAATCCAATAAATGCAAGTATCAGTATCAAGTAAATAAGTCATAGACTAATGTCATTGTTAGAAATAGTACGGCTATCATAAATATCTTTGACTATTTCCTCAGCAGTACGTTCATCTTCCCAAGGGCCAAGCCTTTCCATAAATGTGTCTAGTGGATGCTCATAGAGACTTTTTTCTTGACTATTATCTTCTGATTCTGCTTGA
>JAHCSU010000019.1 GCA_023522315.1 Nostoc sp. CCCryo 231-06 | reverse complement strand
GTGATCGTGTCTTCTCCGTCTCCAGTATTCACAGTACCACTATTAGCGATGCCAGTGCCAGTACCGCCCTTGCTGCCGGAGTAGAAGCTGCTGCCGCCCCTGCCGCCGTTGCCTGTGGCGGTGATCGTGTCTTCTCCGTCTCCAGTATTCACAGTACCACTATTAGCGATGCCAGCGCCAGTACCGCCGTCGCCGTAGTACGTGCTGTTGCCGCCCCCTGTGCCGGCGATCGTGTCGTTTCCTGAGCCTGTATTCACAGTACCACTATTAGCGATGCCAGTGCCAGTACCGCCGTCGCGGCGGTACTCGTCGCCGCCCTCCTGGTCGCCGCTGCCGTTGCCGCCGTTGCCTGTGGCGGTGATTGTGTCTTTTCCGTCTCCAGTATTCAGAGTGCCACTATTAGCGATGCCAGTGCCAGTACCGCCGTCGCCGAGGTAGTAGACGCTGCCGCCGTTGCCTGTGGCGGTGATCGTGTCGTTTTCTGAGCCTGTATTCAGATTGGCACTATTAGCGATGCCAGTGCCAGTAGCGCCGACGGGGGCGTTGAAGCCGCCGTTGCCGCCGTTGCCTGTGCCGATGATCGTATCTTCTCCGTCTCCAGTATTCACTTCGCCACTATTAGTGATGCCAATGCCAGTACCGCCGACGGGGCCGTTGGCGTTAATGGTATTGTCACTGTCACCAGTACCAGTGCCCTTAATGGTGTCCTTTTCTGAGCGTGTATCAATCAAACCTTTACTTAAAATCTCAATTCCAATTGCTACAGATGCATTTAACTGTTCCCCTACTATTGTGTCCGCACCGACGGTGCCGATGAAATTGGGTGGAATGCTTAGTCTAGGCATAATTAAAATCCTTTCAATTCAATTTGGTTAGTACGGTCGGTTTACTGATTCAAAATTCACAGAAATAAAATGCACGGAGAATATCTATGAACACATCTTTTTTGTGCGAAGTCAAAATTTGCCATTATGCGCTCAGTAAGATGTTACTGAGCGCATAATAGCAAAGAAATTAAAAAATTATATTATTTTGAGCAAAAAGTCTGTACCTCACTAAACGTATGTAAACTCAATAGCTTTTTTCCTTTTTTTTGATGATTTTTGGGGTATTTTATGAAAATTCCGATTTTGGTGAATTTATACTTATCATTTTTTGGCGTCAAAAAAGATTAGAAATTTGAATATAAAATTAAAGGTCTTAGAACACCGATTCAGTAAGGGACTTCCAAGGAATAAATTACTCAACAAAAATCACTAGTCCACATTTAAACAATAAGTAAGTGGGTCAAATTAAATATAAAACCTCACTCTACCTCCGGCTTCTCTCTCCGTGAGTTCGGATAGGGATTGAAGGTGAGGTTTGATCTTATGTTTAACTATGCCTACCTATCTTAGTGATGATCGTTGATATTTAGAAGGATTTTATTTTTTGTCAGTTCTTAAGCAATAATGCCCATCCTCAGATGCTTCACTCAAATAAGAACTTTTTTACAATTATTAAATTGATTTTTCCATAATAAAATTTATCAGTTTTTGCCCTCTACGTTCTACCTCTTGCTGTTTCACAACAGTAAAATTTTGGCTTTCAAAAAAAGGTTTAGCTGTAATACTGGCTTCTGTAAATAACTTTACAATTCCCAAAGACTTTGCTTTTGATTCAAGCTGTTCTAAGATGTTTTTACCAATTCCTTTTCTTTGAAAATCTTTATGACAGTAAAAACGGTCAATATGTCCATTAGCCTCTAATTCCCCAAAACCAATAATTTTATCCTGCTCCTCTGCTACATAAGTAAACTTACTTCCTAAACCTTTAATCCAAACATCAATATCCATATTTGCTGGTGCCCAAGAAAAAAAATCATCAGTGAACGGGAGCGTTTTATAACCCAAGTCGAACGCATCAATCAGATGGCACAAGAGTTAGAAGCAGCGATATTAGAGTTGAAAGCGATCGCTAACACACTGAATACTCAAAAACGTTACCCATTCTTGATAAAGGAGCTATGCAAAAATATTTGTCAGTATTTCGCAGTTAGGGTGCCTTGGGTGAAACGAAAGTCTGACGAATCATTTATTTTGACGACGCGAAAAGTTGATTTATTCCGAGCCGAAAGGGAAGCCGCACTGCTAGCACAGCAACTTCGTCAGCAAACCAAAAAAAGATTAGCATCGCAGCGACACAGAAAAAACAAGAATGGGGCTGAGGCTGACACAAAACGCTTCTTCAAAAAGGTATTAGTCAACAAATGTTAAAATTATTTACATTTAACGGCAGATCACCCCTGAGGTTTTAACAGTTATGCTGATTGAAGTGGCAGAAGCAAATTCTTCCTCAAAATTACTCACCACATTACCATTGCTAATTGCTACGAACTGTGGTATGAAGTAGGCAAGCCTGCCCTAGTATTTGCACTTCCGTAAAACCAGAGTGCAACATCAGGGACAATCAATCAGCGCATAGAAGAGGTAAAAAGAAGGTGTTAAAGACACTTTTAGTGATTGCCGTTGGTTTTTTACCGTCCCTGATTTCTCTGTGGGCGATCCGCAAAACCCATGCGCGATCGCGTTTACGAATGAGGCAAGCAGCCATGAATTTTCCAGTAGTCCAAAGACGGCAAAACGTCAGACCTGTAGAAAGCGATCGCTATTATTTAGAAGGGGTGGGTTATCTGATTGGCGATATCAGCTGCAAATTTAATGCCCGATCTGGCTACATGCGTTGTGCTGTCAATCCCGAAGGCCCTTGTAATGGTTGCCGTCACTACGAACCTAAGGAATTAGCTGGTAGCGAAAAAAGGGCTTAATAAGTTTTACCTGCCTAATACTCAAACAATCTCAAATTACTGAAGAAGGGGAAGGGCATAACTGGGGAGAGAATAATTTACCCAATGTCCTAAACTAGGCTACCCTTCACCCTAGAGAAAAACTACTGTAACTATGGGCCACTATTCACAAAAAGGGCTAATTATAATTTGTATTTACAAACCCTTTGAATATTTGTCTTTGCATGGTCAAATAAGAATGATTTAATATAATTCGTGCCAAAGTAGAAATCTGCGTCATTTCTTTGCAGATGATGAAAATTACTATCAGCTTTTGCCGAATATCTAATAACTACATGATTATCTAACGATGAACAACGCGATCGCTCAGACAACAGCATTATTATCAACTTGCGCTTTGCTACTAACAGGCTGTGGTGGTGGCGGTGGTTCTGTGACAAATTCTCCAGATAGTACT
This sequence comes from Nostoc sp. CCCryo 231-06, assembly GCA_023522315.1. Classification (GTDB taxonomy): domain Bacteria; phylum Cyanobacteriota; class Cyanobacteriia; order Cyanobacteriales; family Nostocaceae; genus Nostoc. Next base: position 8,392 of record JAHCSU010000019.1, on the reverse strand, counting down.
ACAAATAACACTACAACTAACACCACCCAGACTACCACTACATCAGGTGCTATTCCCATCGGTATTGCCTTAGCACAAACCAGTAACGTAGCATTACTTGGTCAAGAGGGATTTGTTGGAGCCAGAATTGCCGAGAAGTATTTCAATAGTAAAGGTGGCATTAATGGCACTCCTATTAAATTGGTAAGCCAAGATACTAGCGGTGATGAAGCTGGAGCAATTAACGCTTTTCAAACTTTAATTAACAAAGATAAAGTTGTTGGTATTGTTGGGCCTACTTTGTCACAGCAAGCTTTTAGTGCTGACCCCATCGCCGAACGTGCTAAAGTCCCAGTTATTGGCGCATCAAATACCGCAAACGGAATTCCAGAAATCGGTGATTATGTAGCTCGTGTATCTGCCCCCGTCTCTATCGTTGCCCCTAATTCGCTGAAAGCTGCACTCAAGCAGAATCCTCAAATTAAAAAAGTGGCAGTTTTTTACGCCCAAAATGATGCATTTAACAAATCGGAAACGGAGATTTTTCAAAAAGCAGTAAAAGAACAAGGGCTAGAATTAGTAACAGTTCAAAAGTTCCAAACTACTGATACAGACTTTCAAGCCCAAGCTACCAATGCAATTAACTTAAAACCAGATTTAGTAATTATTTCGGGGCTAGCTGCTGATGGTGGTAACTTAGTGCGACAACTGCGAGAACTGGGTTATAAAGGCATAATTATTGGTGGTAATGGTCTGAATACACCAAATGTTTTATCAGTGTGTAAAGCACTTTGCGATGGTGTGCTAATTGCTCAAGCTTACAGTCCTGAATATCCTGGTGAGATAAATAAGGTATTTCGCCAAGCCTATATTGAGCAATACAAGAAAGAACCAGCCCAATTCACTGGTCAATCTTTTGCTGCGGTGCAGGTGTATGTTGAAGCTCTTAGAGCGTTGGATAAAAAAACCAAAATCAGCACATTACCTCTTGATAAACTGCGTACAGAATTGAACAAGCAAATACTCGCTGGAAAGTATGATACTCCTTTAGGTGAGATTGCTTTTACACCAGTCGGTGATGTAATTCAAAAAGAATTTTACGTTGCCCAAATTAAGATGGATAAAGATGGAAACACTGGAAAATTCGTATTTATAAAATAGTTGCAATATGGATATAACTCTATTTCTGCAACAATTTTTAAACGGATTATCTATTGGTAGTATATATGCAATTTTTGCATTGGGATATACCTTAGTTTATTCTATTTTGGGCATCATTAATTTAGCTCATGGCGCGATTTTTACCTTGGGTGCATATTTCACTTATACCCTCATGGGTGGTAACTTTGGATTTAACGGCTTGCTAGCTAATGCAGCCTTGCCGATAAAATTACCTTTTGCTATAGCCTTGATTTTAGGAAGTACCTTGGCGGGATTGGTAGGGGTAGTAATGGAACGGGTTGCTTTTCAACCTTTGCGCCGTCAAGGATCTGATCCCTTGCTAACTGTTGTTTCTAGCTTGGGGGTAGGAGTGGTAATTGTGAACTTGCTCCAGTATTTAGTAGGCGCAGAAAGTTACACATACCCCGCAAATACTTACGGTAATTTGCCACCTGCGATTAATTTTGGTACTACAGAAAACCCAATTCCTATTCGCAGCGTTCAGGTGGTAATTTTTGCTGTATCAGTTGTAATTGTGGCAATTCTTACCTATTTTATCAATCGGACTAAATATGGTAAGGCAATGCAAGCGATCGCAGAAGATCCAACTACAGCTAGTTTGTTAGGAATAAATAGCGATCGCTTTATCATCTTAACATTCTTCATCAGCAGTTTTTTAGCAGGATTAGCAGGAACTTTAGTTGCCTCTAGTGTTAGTATTGCAGGGCCATATTTCGGCATTGCTTTTGGTTTGCGGGGTTTAGCGGTAATTGTCTTAGGTGGTTTAGGTAGTATTCCCGGTGCAGTGGTAGGAGGCTTAGTAATTGGATTAGTCGAGGCATTTGTTCCTTCGGAATTCTCTGGATATAAAGACGCAGTAGCCTTTGGAATTTTGTTTATCATGCTATTAGTTAGACCCCAAGGTTTGCTAGGGCGGCGGTTTATTCAGAAAGTTTAAAAATAAGGAGACGTAGCGCCATGAGAACATACACCAAACAAAAATTAACTTTCGATGAATTTTTGGAACAGTGCCCAGAGGAAGGTTTATATGAACTTGTGGATGGAGAAATTGTAGAAGTGCGTGCAACCAGAAATCATGATGATGTCGCTGACTTTACGGCTGACTCTTTCAAAGATGAAATTAAACGTCTAAATCTGAATTACGTAGTAAAAAACACAGCAGTCTTTAGAACTATAACTGCCAATGGAATAGAGCAAGGACGCAAGCCTGATGTAAGTGTCATAGATAAAGATATATGGCGCTCAAATCGTTCTGCTTATTCTGCACTTGAAGAACCCATCCAGTTAGCTATAGAGGTGACATCAACTAACTGGGAAGATGACTACATTGATAAATTGGATGAATATCAACGTTTAGGTATTACAGAATATTGGATTGTAGATTATTTAGCAATTGGACTAAGAGAATATTTAGGAAATCCAAAAGTTCCGGCTGTATTTGTTTTTCTATTAGATGCTGAGGGGAAATATCAACGCACACAGTTTAGAGGTTCAGAACGAATTGTATCACGAACTTTTCCTGAACTAACGCTGACAGCAGACCAAATATTAACAGCCTAATAGGTGATAAAAGCGATAGTTTAATTAAGCTTAATCAAAATGTTTTAAAATGGCTGATTTTTTCGCTACTTACGGTTCTCTAATTGTTTCTATGGTATTGGGGGCGCTGGTAGGGTTATCACTTTACTTACCGCTAATGACAGGACAATTGTCTTTAGCTAGTCCAGGATTTTATGCTTTAGGTGGGTATATTGCAGCAATTTTATCCACCAAAGTTTTTACATCTAGCAGTAGTTTATTTCCCATTCCCTTGTTGTTATTGGAGATGTTAATTGCTGGGATAATTTCTGGTTTATTGGGTGTAATAGTAGGAATTCCAGCGTTGAGATTGCGAGGAATTTATTTAGCGATCGCTACAATCGCTTTTGTGGAAGTTCTCCGCGTCATCTCCCTCAATCTAGATATTACAGGCGGTGCTGTTGGGATTTTTGGCATTCCCCAGCCTTTCCAAACACCAATTGAATATTTATGGATTGCTTTGCCCTTACTATTAATTAGTATGGTGCTGCTTTATCGTTTAGAACGCATCCGTGTAGGAAGGGCTTTTATCGCTATCCGCGAAGATGAATTAGCTGCGGGTGCAATGGGGATTGACCCCACTTATTACAAAGTTTTGGCATTTACATTAGGGGCTATCCTTGCAGGGGTTGTAGGTGCAGTTAGCGCCCACTTCCTTAATACCTGGAATGCTCGTCAAGGTACTTTTGATAGCAGTATTATATATTTAACTTTTGTTTTGATTGGTGGTTCAAGAACTTTTTTAGGGCCGGTAGTCGGAGGTATGGTACTTACAGCCTTACCAGAGATTCTGCGAAGTCTCGCTGATACTGGTGGTTTACCTAATTGGCTAGCACAATTTTTGCGAGATGGGAGATTAATTATTTTTGGCTTACTAATAGTAATCGGTACAATCTTTTTCCCTCAAGGGCTAATTACTCCAGATATTTTTCAAAGACGGAAAATCATGGAAAAACGAACCGCCAAGGGCGCGAAGTAAGAAAAGTTTTAGAGAGTTATTGCGTAAGTTTTATATTCATAATAATATGCAAAAATGTCACATAGTATTCTAGAAAATAACAGCAGTATTGTTTTAGAAGCAAGAGCATTGACTCGCCGCTTTGGTGGTTTAGTGGCGGTAAATAATGTATCTTTTAGTGTAAATAAATATGAGATTTTTGGACTGATTGGCCCTAATGGTGCTGGCAAAACAACATTATTTAATTTGATTACTGCTTTTATTACCCCTTCTGGCGGGAAATTAATTTATCAAGGTGCAGAACTTTCTCACCTGCGTCCTCATCAAATTGCTGCTTTAGGTATCGCCCGTACCTTTCAAAATATCCGCTTGTTTGGGGAATTGTCGGCGTTAGAAAATGTAATTATTGCTCGGCATTTACACACTAAAAGTAATATGATTGCAGGAGTTTTAGGATTACCATCGGCGGCTAGTGAAGAACTTAAAACTAAGCAGAAAGCTTTAGATTTATTGGATTTGGTGGGATTAAGCGATCGCGCTGACGAAAAAGCCAAAAACTTCGCCTACGGTGATCAACGTCGCTTAGAAATTGCCCGTGCTTTAGCATTACAACCGCAAGTCTTACTTCTCGATGAACCTGCGGCGGGGATGAACCCCAACGAAAAACAGCAACTCAGTGAATTTATCCGTAGTCTTCGAGAACAGTTTAAATTAACGATCATCCTTATAGAACACCATGTACCATTGGTTATGGGTTTGTGCGATCGCATTGCAGTGTTAGATTTTGGGCAATTGATTGCATTGGGTGAACCAGCAGTTGTTAGAAACGATCCGGCTGTAATTGAAGCTTATTTGGGTAATGATTGATAACTAACTTGAGAATTACAAAATCTGTTGCAATTCCTCAATAGTATTTGCAGTTATGACATTCCGTAAAATTGTCTTCAAACGCTCTAAATCCTGAATCAGGTTAATTTGTGGCATCAACTGTAAGCCGCGATCGCCGAATTTCAACTCTAAATTAATTTCAATAGCAGAAAGTATTCCTCGCAGTTCCCCGCTTGCTTTCCCTCGTGCTTCTCCTTCGCGTAAAATTTCGTGATACCAAGGTGACTCACGTAATACTGACACATCCCACCTCATGATTTCTTGAACAAAAGCACGCATCCGACGTGGCATATTGGATTGATAGCGTAATTGCAATTCGTTGAGAAGCAAAAATTCTCCATGTTGGGGACTACTGACACGGATTAAAACATCACTTTCCCGGCTAATCCACTGAAATTCACTATTTAGAATTTCCCCAGCAACAATATCAGGAATCTGCGTTACCCATCTTACCCAGTTATTGGGTGCGAGGCTGATTAATTTTTTGGTACTGACATCAGCAGGCTTCGTCATTAAGGTATAGATGCACTCAGTAAGTGAGATTTATGGTAACTTGAAATTGCTTTTGTCTACTCTCCTCTGGATTCATGTAAACAAAATTTGTACGAATTCGTCTAAAGAACTCACAGCGATCGCGCTATCCATTAAATTTTCTAATTCTTCCACACTTTCACCCTCAAGCCTTGCTTCTACCTCATGGGGAATTTCACCAAAGCGTCGTCGCAATATTCGGATTAAGTGCTGTCTTGCACCTTGCTGAAGACCCTGCTGAAGACCCTGCTGAAGACCTTGCTGAAGACCTTGCTGAAGACCACGTTGCTCGCCTTCAGCAAGGATTTCCTGATACCAAGGCGATTCTCGTAATACTGCCATATCCCACCTCATGATTTGTTGCACTAAAGGCGTGTCTAACACAAAGCTAGCAAAAAATGCCAGCAATGATTCTAGCTGGTTCAACTGTGCATCTGCTCGTAGCAGCTGTAAAGCGCGTCGCACAACTGATGCTTCTCCTCCTCCTCGCAGGATTGGCACAAAGGGTAACAACGATGGTAATGGTTGCCCAAACACTATCTCAGCATCGATTTCCCACAAATTAATCACGCGATAATCTTGGATGGCACGTAATCCCAAAAATTCCTGCTCGTAACTATTGACAATAGTTAAGGTGGATGGGGGCGGTAAGATGTTAATAAGTACTGGGTAAGTTGGCAGTCGGTAGCGCTCTTGTGCTAGTGCTGCATAAGCTCTCATGCGTAGAGGCATATGTGCCGTATAACGTAACTGTAGTTCGTTGAGTACGAGAAAATCGCCGTGGGTAGCACTGTATGCCTTCACTAACACATCTGTTTCGCGGCTAATCCACTGAAACTCCGAGCCGAGAATTTCCTTAGCCACCACTTCGGGACGCTGTGTTACCCATTGTACCCATGCATCGGGAGCTAAACTAATCAGTCGCTTACTACCTATATCTGCTGCTTTTGCCACAGGATGCTTAATATACTTATCAGAATTAATAATACATCACAAGAATTGCAGTATTTTGTTGCTACTTTCTTTTTTGTTGCGGTGTCTACGACGGACTACGCCTATATTGATGTATGTTAAATTGTGAATCAGCATTCAACATTTCTGGATGTAAACCGCCGATGAAAGCCGATAGTAAGCCAAACTATACAATTTTAGAAGTTCAAGAACTTGATGTTAATTATGGCGGTATCCAAGCTCTGAAAAAGATTAATTTAATTATTCAAAAAGGCGAGGTAGTTACTCTAATTGGTGCTAATGGTGCTGGTAAAACTACCACACTCCGCGCCATATCTAAAGTAGTTAATCCTAAGAGTGGCGTAATTATCTATAATGGACATAATATTACGCGCCGCCAAACTCACGAAGTTGTAAAACTTGGTATCGCCCATTGTCCTGAAGGACGTAGGGTATTAGCGCGACAAACAGTATTTGATAATTTACTTTTGGGTGCTTATATTCGCTCCAATCAAGCCGAGATAAAAGCAGATATTCAGCGCCAATTTGAGTTATTTCCCCGCTTGTCACAAAGACGCAATCAACTAGCAGGAACCCTTAGCGGTGGTGAACAACAAATGTTAGCGATCGCACGGGCTGTCATGAGCAAACCACAACTATTACTTTTAGACGAGCCTAGCTTAGGATTAGCACCTGCGATCGTCAGGGAAATCTTCTCGATTATTGAAAATCTTCGGGCTACAGGCGTAACTATTCTGTTAGTTGAACAAAACGCTAATCTGGCATTACAAATTGCCGATCGCGGTTATGTTCTAGAAGCTGGTTCTATTACCTTAACAGGTGCAGCATCAGAATTAATTAGTGATGAACGAGTTAAAAAGGCTTATTTAGGATGATTAATTAAATAGGAATTTGGGAGGTACAAGCAAATGGTAAAATCACCAACTAAAACCTTAACCTTAGAAGATTTTTTGAAACTACCAGAAACAAAGCCTAGCTCAGAATACATCAATGGTCAAATTATTCAAAAGCCAATGCCTCAAGGAAAGCATAGCATATTACGAAGTGAGCTACTTAGTGCTATCAATGAAGTAGTTGAAAGTCGAAAAATTGCCCTTGCGTTCCCAGAATTGCGCTGTACATTTGGCGGGCGTTCAATTGTACCAGATGTAGCTGTGTTTGCTTGGGAACGGATTCCCATAGATGAACATGGAGATGTGGCAAATGTTTTTCACACGCATCCAGACTGGACAATTGAGATTCTTTCGCCAGATCAAAGCCAGACTAAAGTAACCGGAAATATTCTACATTGTCTAAAGCATGGTAGTCGTTTAGGTTGGTTAATTGATCCAGGCGATCGCTCTGTTTTAGTCTATCCACCAAAGCAGCAACCAGAACTTTTACAAGAAGACCAAGAAATATTACCAGTTCCCGATTTAGTTAGCGGCTTTCAGTTAACTGTAGGGCAATTATTTGAATGGTTGAAATTATAGCTTTTCCTAACATCATAGCCCCCTCCTCGCTTGCGGGGAGGGGGTTGGGGGTGGGGTTCTTGTACCTACTCAACTAAGAACCGCTATATAAGCAATAGTATAAATTCCTGTCTTGCTTTGGGAATACTAAAAGTAGTAATTTACTCAAGTTAGAGCGAGATAATGGATTTCGTGAATTTAATAAAAACGGGTAATAGTTGGAAATTTGCGACTGAAGCTGATTTAGAAGATTTTGTTTGGGCGAATTTAAAGGAACTTTTCGGGTTAATTCCGCTAAAGCGACAATATTATGTTAATGGTCAAATTTGCGATATTTTAGCATTGAGGGAAAATAAACAGTTAGTGGTATTGGAATTGAAAAATGCTGAAGATAGATATATTGTTCAGCAGCTAACTCGATATTATGACGCTTTAAAGGAAGTAAAACCTTTAGAAGACGAAATAGACTATCAACAACCTATTAGCTTAATAGCAATTAAGCCTAATTTTCATAGAGATAATTTTATAGATAAAAAATATCATCATTTATCTATTGACTTTTTTGAATTTGCCGTTTTAGCAGATGAGTTTAACTATTATTTACAAATAAAAAATTTAGATGATGGTAAAGTTTCAAAAATAGAAATTCCTCATCAGGAGAGAGAAAGTAATGAAGATATACCTCCACCTTCTAGAGGGCTGATGAACCGTCTAGCTAAATGCTCTTCTGAACAACAAGAAGAAATATTGAAAATTCGTCAAAAGGTTTTTAGCTTTGATAAACGGATGGAAGAAATAGCTTCTGGTGTTAGTTTTAAATATGGGAATGGTAATAGTAAAACAAGTAAGTTTT
>JAHCSU010000189.1 GCA_023522315.1 Nostoc sp. CCCryo 231-06 | reverse complement strand
AGAAGATGTGCGTTCATTATTTGAGAAAACGATCGCGCACTTTGGCAAGGTTGATATCTTGGTCAACAATGCTGCTGGGGTCAACATATTTAAGCCCACCGCAGAAATGACTGAAGAAGAATATAACAGTATGTTTGATATCACTCGCGGCGTTTACTTTGGACTTCAGCAAGCCGCTCATAATCTCGCTGATGGTGGGCGAATTGTCAGCATCTCCACCAGTGGAACGGCAATGGCAATTCCTGCGGGTGGAGCCTATGCCGCAAGCAAGGCAGCTATTGAGCATTTCAGCGCCGCTTTAGCAAAAGAATTAGGCGCACGGGGGATTACAGTCAATACGGTTTCTCCTGGTGTTACTGATACCGATGGATTGGTTTTAGAGCCTGAGCAAGTCAATCAACTGGTGGCTCAAACTCCATTGGGACGATTGGGACAATCAGCAGATATTGCCGATGCGATCGCGCTGCTAGTTTCCGATGATGCCCGTTGGATTACAGGTCAGAGTATTCGAGCTAATGGCGGTATTGTGTAGCGTAGAAATTTACCTGAGAGCGAAGCATCTGCAAATTGGTAATTTACAAACTTTACAAACAAAATCATGACAGCAAAATCTACTGTTCTAGTTGTCGGTTCTACTGTAATGCTTGGGTTCAAGGTTGAGGTTGTTAGATTATGTAATGCTTCATTATGGGGACAATGACCAGAAAGGCGCGATCGCATTTACCCATACATCTAAACTGCAAAGTCTCGTAATTCAAGCCGAGGCGCGCTCGCATTTATCTGTAATAAAAATAAAGAGGCGATCGCATTTACCTATATATAACAAGCAAAGTCTCGCAATTCAAGCCGAGGGGCGATCTCGGTTTATCACTGGTCTCATATTTCCTTGGGCAGATTTTGTATAATTAGTGCCAGTAGTAAAGCAACGATCTAATCTGGTATGTCAACCCTTGAGCAAATTGAAGCAGCTATTCTCACACTTCCAGCAGAGGAGTTTCAGCGACTTAAACAATGGCTCTCTGATGTAGATTATCAGCGTTGGGATGAACAGTTAGAGATAGACATCGAAGATGGCAAGTTAGATGCTTTGGCAGAGGAAGCGATCGCCGATTTCAAAGCGGGGCATTGTCGAAAAATCTGATGCACTACACAACCCAAAAGTTTTGGAAGTGCTACGGCGAATTGCCCAAGAGCGTTCAAGAGACGGCAGACCAGTGTTATGAGCTTTTAAAAGCTGATCCTTCTCATCCATCGTTGCATTTCAAAAAGATCGGTAAAACATACTGGTCAGTTCGAGCCGGGTTAGATTACCGAGCTTTAGGTGTTGAAGTAGAAAGCGGAATTTCTTGGTTTTGGATTGGAACTCATGCAGAATACGACAAGCTAATTAGTAGGTTGTAAATTGCATTTGCGATCGCCCTTGGCGCTACCCCCTGGGTAATCGCATCTACATACATCTAAACTGCTAAATCTCGTTCATTAAGCCAAGGTGCGTAAGTAGCTGTAACCACAAATTGTAACTACAATTGATTATTGTAGATGTTGTTCAGTTATGGAATATGAATGGGATGAAGCAAAACGTCTTGCTAATCTGCGTAAACATGGAGTCGATTTCATCGATGTTCCTGCCGTTTTCAATGGCGATATTTTAACGGTTGAGGACGATCGTTATAGTTATGGAGAGCAGCGTTTTGTCACATTCGGTTTGTTGCAAGGGCGAGTCATTGCCGTTGTCCATACAGAACGAGAGGATTGCACCCGTATTCTTTCTGCAAGAAAAGCGACAAAATATGACTAGCGAACCTACTTCGAGCAACTCTCAAACTGATTGGCAACGATTGGACGCGATGAGTGATGAAGATATTGACTTGTCAGACTGTCCAGAAATTACACCAGAAATATTTGCGAAAGCAGTAGTGCGGCGGGGTTTACCTACAACAAAAACCAAAGCTCAAGTTACGCTCCGTGTTGATAGTGATGTATTGGACTGGTTTAAGTCTCAAGGGCGAGGCTATCAGACACAGATCAATCAATTGCTACGAGCGTATATGGAGGCACATCAATAATATCTCCACCAACCAATCAATAATTAACAGATTTACTTTATGTGAGGACAATAGCTATTATTTGCGATCGCTCCTAGCGCTATCCATTGGGTAATCGCTCCTAGCGCTATCCATTGGGTAATCGCATTTACCTATACCTATAAATTGCCAAGTCTCGTTTATTAAACTGAAATGCGATCGCGCCTTGGGAAAAATAGTAAGTATTGCTTCAAATATAAAGGCAAGATAGCTGTAATAGACTGAAAATAGATTAAATTGGCTCAATACCATTACACCCATGAAAGCAATTGAAACCACAG
>JAHCSU010000188.1 GCA_023522315.1 Nostoc sp. CCCryo 231-06 | reverse complement strand
AATTGCCACATTCTTTAACATATAAGCTTTTCAGGGTATTTTGTCTCCCCCCAAGTAATATCCTCCCTGCTTATTAATTCCTGTGCCATCAATTAATACACGAGCATCGCCAGATTTCTCGGCTGCTGCGTAGAATGGGTACCAAATTGACCAAGCATCAATACTACCTCTGACAAAAGCAGCCCGAGCATCGGCTGGTGGTAAATATATGGGTTGAATATCACTATATTTTAAACCATATTTTTCTAAAATTTGTACTAGCAAATAATGGGCGCTAGAGCCTTTTTGCAAAGCAATCTTTTTCCCTTTGAGATCGTTGACTGTTTTGATGGCAGAATTTTTGGAAACAAGAATTGCTGAACTAGCAGGACTTGGGGCGATTCCTGCGATATATGTGATTGCAGTACCTCCTGCTTGGGCAAAAATTGGTGGTGATTCTCCAGTATGTCCTAAGTCAATACTGCCAACATTCATAGCTTCTAAAAGCTGTGGCCCAGCCGGAAATTCAATCCATTCAACAGATACACCTTCAGGTTGTAATCGCTTTTCTAAAAGCCCTTTACTTTTTAGGAGAATTGCTGATTTTTGATAGCCAAATCTGACTACTGATGCTTTGGTTTGAGTGGAATTATTGGCAGATACAGTTGTAGTATTACTTGGATTATTTGCTGTACAAGCAGCAAATAGCAAGCTGAGGCATAAGCCAGTAATAAAAGCCCCAGTAACTTGTATAGGAACAATTGATAATAACCGGGTTTGACTAGCAAATCTGAAAATAACCCATTTTTGGCAATAGATTATTATGCGCTTAAATAAAAAATTAAACATTAATCTTTACCTCTTTTGTTAGGGGAAATGCTAAGTTTATTCATTGCCAGGATTGTTAGACCAAGTAAGTGATGATAATTTGGCTAAATTTATATGTTTACTTAATTTACAGCAAGTCGGTCAATTTACAGTACTTTGCTTTTTATAAGATAGTAGCATCCCATAAAAATTTTAGTAAATGGGTAGTTACAGCTACAAATTAAATCTCAAAATATAGTTGCTTGTGTTAACAAAATCTGATATCATCATTTTTTTTTAAAACCAAATCGCAGGAAATCCACAAAATTGCCGAATTTTACTAAAAATTGCCACATATTAAACTTTTTCGGCTCGATTGTCTGAAATAAAGCTTTTTGCAGATCGGCAAGCTTTTACTATTTATTACAACTTAATTCAATCGGTTTTAACTTTTATTAAGATAGCTCTTGATTTTTTGAAAAAAGTGTGTAAAGCTCTTTTATGTATAAACTTCGGTAACTCGACCAATAATTAGTAGTAAATATTGGAGTGCGATCGCAGTTTGCGAAGCGTTCCGCAGCAAAGGTGGGGTGTAAGCCCATCGCCCCAACTTTGGCGCTCTGTTCGCACACAGTTATCATTGTCACTGAAGGCTGTGCTTTTTTGAGCAAAGCACTAAGTTGCAATGTGTTGCATGGGGATGGATACCTTTTTGCAGTTGAGGTGGGTGCGAGAATGTCATGGATGGAATTTTTAAATCTAGGCGATCGTCGCACCTGCTTTTTTATTTATCAACAAAGGTGTAGATATAAGCAGAAGGAATAGGGACATCGCATCTTCCTAATTTCCTATCTCCAATTTAAAATGACATATCTGCATTATTTTTTGCTCGAATAATATCTGCAACCAAGTGCCCAGATGCACCGCTTAAAACTTACCGACAAAGCGACTGTTAAGGGAGTTATCAGCTTTGAAAATTATTCTACCAACAGACGTAGCCACGGAACTTGAAGCTCATCTACCTGATGACATAGTAGTTGTGCGTGTTGACAGCGAAGGCAACTTAGATGGCGATGCTACAGATGCTGAGGTTTACTTTAGCTGGTTTTTCTTGAAACCAACAACATTGCATCGAGTCTTAGAATCTGCGCCGCAATTGCGTTGGCATCATGCACCAAATGCGGGTGTAAATCACATCATTACACCCAAATATATAGAACGCAACCTCATTTTGACTAACGGCGCGGGAGTTCACGCGATTCCCATTGCCGAATTCGTCATTGCCTATATGCTTTCCTATGCCAAACAACTATCCAAATTACACCAACAACAGACTCAACACCGTTGGCAAAAAGGTCTGCCAATTCAAGAATTGCTAGATAAAACCTTATTAATTATCGGTGCAGGTGGAATTGGGCAAGAAATTGCGTCTCGTGCTAAAGCTTTTGGGATGCGGATTTTTGGGAGTCGTCGTCACCCGCAACCACTACCTAACTTTGACAAAGTAGTGGGTGCAGATGAATGGAAAGCACTCTTGGGCGAAGCTGACTATGTTGTAATTGCCACACCTTTGACTTGGGATACTAAAAGCATGATCGATGCTGAGGTACTGCGCTTGATGCGTAAGAGTGCTTATTTAATTAATATCGCTCGTGGTGCAATTGTAGATGAATTTGCACTGGTTAAAGCCTTAGAAGATGGTGAAATTGCCGGGGCTGCAATAGATACTGTGTTTACAGAACCACTACCACCAGAAAATCCATTGTGGTCGTTACCCAACGTTTTTATTACACCCCACTGTTCTGGTAATTCTCCCAGAGTTAAGGAGCGATCGCTAGCTCTGTTCCTAGATAATTTCACACGTTATCACCAAGGACAACCTCTACGTAACATCGTAGATCAAACAGTAGGTTATTAATTCATTTGGACTATGCTGATACTTTTTTCCAAGCGGGTGTAATTCCTTCACAAGTTGATGTCAAACAACTATGGGACAGTAGTTTTAATGAAGATATCGCCAAATGCAATTAGCACTGTCTCCAAAAGGAGTTGAGAGTCAAATGTCACAATCAGCTGTTTTAGAAGCTAATACAGCAGCATCTTCTGTTGATCTGTTTGAGCTTGTCGAGTCGCTGGCGACTGATTTTGCCACTCGTGCAGCCATCCACGATCGCGACAGTTCTTTCCCTTTTGAGAATCTTCAGGGTCATCAGCACTAAAAATTACAACCTAATTACCAGCAATTAATAGTCACAGCTTACGCCTAACAACGGTGAGCAGATGTTTAATGGACAAGTTGAAAGAGAGTTATTAGATGGAGTGCCTTGGTTATTTGGGCAACCGCCCCAACCACCAACTCATCTTCAGTTATTAGTCGATGAACAACAGCCAAGACGAGATATCTGGGAGTTACCAAAAGACAATAGCCCCGAACCGGGACTAACAAAAATGCACTTTCATAAATTCAAATCTTCTTAATCATTCATGGGCATTAACACCATAGAATTGTAAGCGAGCAGTCCCAATGATTGGATTATATGTTGACTTACCTGTGGATAGAGTCTGCACTTGGAATTGGTACACACCGTCATACATGGGATTACGAAAAGGTTTCAAAATGTGAAGCTCTTTGTCTAATAAACCAACTTTAAGCTCACCATCATTAATATAAAGTAAACCATAAACCGCAGTGGTTTTTGCGGCGCAATTTGACAGATTTTAGCTCCTAGCAATACTCCTGGTACTGAGCCGAGCCATATCGGTAATACTAAACTCCAATCAACTGTCCCCAAGGTAAGATGTCCAACAGCAGTAAATAGTAGGAGAATTGCGGCTTGGGAAATATCTGTACCAACTAACTTCCGTGCATCCAAACGAAAAAATGCAATCAGCGCCAAAGCAAACATTGAACCAGAAGCGACACTTGTTAGGCCCACAATACAGCCTAAAAATGCTCCTACACTTACTGTCTGCAAGCGTCCTAGTTGAGTGGTTAAGTCAAATTTGGGTAGTTCAGGTAGTTGTAATTGTGGAAAGAAGGTTAATAGCAGCATTTGCACCAAAGTTAAAAGAGTGACTGATAAAATCGTCACACCCAACAAATGCAGCATGATGTTGTTCAGGTTGTGCTCGGCCTTGAGTTTAATCAAATGCAGTATCCCTACTCCCAACAAAGAACCAGGAACACTCCCCAAAGCCAGCCATTTAACTACTTCTCTATCGAGGGTTTGTTGCTGCCAATGTTTGATGCTACCAACGACTTTCATTAACGTCGCTGCCACTACATCAGAACTTATTGCTACAGCCGGTGGCACTTGAAAAATAAAAATCAACATTGGAGTGATAAGAGAAGCACCACCAATTCCTGTCAAACCAACAATAATACCAACTAGAAAGCTGAAGAGAGGCAATAATAAAAAATCCATACTCCTGTCCTTAACCGGGGTTTTGCGAATGCGTCTTGGTTTAACTGAAACTAAAAGACTGGTTGTAACGCTGGTGTGCAGGACGTTTCATGTAACTGCAAGTTTTGAATGGCTGCTGAAAAAATCTCATAAAATACTAAATACTGACCGGCTTACCGTATTTTAAAATCAAAAATAGTAAAAGTCTATGTTTTTGCAAAGTGATACAAAATTAATGTATAAATAAACACAAAAAAATAAATAATTTTTTCTAAAAACGATTAATAACAAAGATTTTGACTTCAGTAAGAAGAATATAGTAGTATTTCAAAAAACTACATTAATAACAAGCCTATGCCGTATTTAATATGCCAGAGTTAGAAAAAGTCAACAATGAAAATCAACAAACGCCAAAGTTGCGTTCGCCCATCGGGTTTGTGCAAAAGTTGTTAATTACCTATTGGCGTTCTCTGTTGCTGCTGTTCGTGGGGATATATTTACCACTGCAAATTTTTGGACTGCTGGCGTTAGAGGTGCGATACAACGAGGGTGGTTTCCCTTGGGATTTACCGATTCTGGTGACGGTTCACTCTCTAGCACAGCCACAGTTAGATGTATTCGCCACAATTATGACAAAATTGGGTTCTTTTTGGACTGTGTTACCTGTTCTGAGTGCGATCGCACTTATTTTACTAGTGCAACGTCGCTGGCGATCGCTCACGTATTTACTCGTTACTGCTGCTGGTAGTGCTACGATCAACCGCACAGCCAAAGAATTTTGGCACAGAGTACGTCCTGATTTGTGGACTTCAGTTGCTCCAGAGTTTGATTATTCATTCCCCAGTGGTCATGCTATGACAAGTATGACGTTGATTGCTCTTTTGGTAGTTTTAACTTGGGGTAGTATTTGGTGCTGGTTAACAGTGATTTTGGGTAGTGTGTATATCTTGGCTATTGGCTGGACACGCCTATATTTGGAAGTACACTTTCCCAGTGACATTATTGCAGGTTGGATGGTAGCGATCGCTTGGGCAATTGGCGTGAGTTTTATTATTCGACCATTATCACAGTCAGCAAATATTACCAGTGAAAAACCAGTGAGTGAAACGAAGTTACTTCCTGAAGAACAGGAATTACTCAATAAAGAATAAAATTTTCAAATGTGCATATAGAGTGTATTAATACAAAAGCTTTACGTATAATTTACCAAGTTTTGGAATTCCAACTTCTATTTAGCTCTAGACTTTTTGGAATTTTTATTATAAAGTACGGTGAATTGATAGAATTACTGTACAAACATGAATGAAATCAAAAAGAGTGGTCATGTCGAAGTGGCTGAATTTTTGGATCATTTTTTAGTTGGAATACTCTTACAGAAATCAAAACTGAGTGCTACATCATAGTCAAATTATTTTAATTTTAAAATATCATTTATATTTAAAAGCTTAGGAGCATCCTTAGTCATAATCAAAGGTAATTTGCCATCCCATTTTTCTATTGCCTGTCTTTGTAAAATATTATTAGTCAAACTATCATGCAGTAATCTGTTGATTTCTGCTTCTCCCTTAGCCAAATTAACCTTAGCTTCTGCTTCTTTAGCAGCTTTTATTGCGATAAAATCTGCTCGTTTGGCATCTTGTTTTGCAATCTGTTTGGACTCGACTGCTTCACTGAACTTATCCGAAAAATTGACATGAACCAATGAAATATCATCAACTGCAATATGGTATTCATGCAATCTCGCTGTTAATATATTGTCAATTCCAGATTTTACTTCTCCTCGTTTAGTAACTATTTCTTCTGCGGTATACCTTGCTATAACTGCTTTTAAAACTTCTTCTACCGCAGGATTTATAATTTTATCAACTAGATCTTTTTCATAACCAATTTCTTGAAACATTATATTGGTTTCTTCAGGAATAACGTGCCAGTTTAATGCTATATCTGTAAAAACATCTTGCAAATTTTTAGAAGAAGCTTCAGCAGATATTTCTTGTTTTTGAACTCTCACGCTGATTTTTTTGACTGTATTTAAAATGGGAACTATTATATGTATTCCTTCGCTTAATACTGTTTCTTGTACCTCTCCAAACTGCATTAATACCCCACGTTCTCCAGCATTTACAACTATAAAAGGTGTCAGTAAAATTGTAATTAAAAATAAAAGTGCAGTTATTTTACCAGCATTATTTGTGAATTTAATTTGTTTCATCCCACATTCCGCACTTCAACTTGAAGTACACAGAAATTACAGTTAAGATAAAA
>JAHCSU010000187.1 GCA_023522315.1 Nostoc sp. CCCryo 231-06 | reverse complement strand
AGAAACTCTAGAGACAGGAATAATAATTGGAACCGTGATGGCAGATATAATCCTGTAGAAGTCAGAAACCCTAGAGATCGGGATAATTGGAACCGTGACAACCAATTGAATGGCAGAGTAGTCAGACTTGGTAATGGTGATATCAGATATCCCAATGGGCAAATTATTTCTTCTAGATCCATAGTTAGACTGCGCGATCAAGGGTACTTCAGACTTCCTAACGGCGATATTCTTCTTCCCAATCAGGAAATTGTTCCTGCTCGGAGATTAGTAAGAGTGCGTGATGATTACTTCAGACTTCCTAGTGGATTAGTATTGCAAATAAACCTTTAAAACACTAAAAGCTCAAAATCATTGTCAGTATTAGGCTACCAGGCTATAGTTTTAGCCGTGAATAACTAGCTCGGTAGCCGTTCCTTATAGACAAAATGGATATGAAAATTGATACACAAAATACCGTAGATTCATCTTCGTCAGTTTTGGTTCCAAAGGTAAAGAAAAAAAAGGGGAGACGGAATTGGCTCTCTTGGCTAATTGCTCTTTGCCTTTTGGGTGGAATTGGCTATGCCGTTTATTACCAAGTAGCGGTTGTTACCCGGCAACAAGCCAGCCGCCGGGTGCTGACAAGACCTGTAGAAAGGCAGAGTTTAACAATCACAGTTACAGCGAACGGAACGGTAAAACCTGAGCGGTCAATCAACCTCAGCCCGAAAAATTCCGGCATTTTGAAAACACTGCTGGCGAAAGAAGGAGATATCGTCAAACAAGGACAGATTGTAGCTTACATGGATGATTCCAACCTGCGGGGGCAACTCACCTCTGCTCAAGGACAATTGGCACAAGCCGAGGCGAATCTGCAAAAAGCGATCGCAGGTAATCGCCCTCAAGATATTGGCCAATCACAGGGAGTATTAGACGAAGCCCAGGCGAATCTACAAAAGGTACGAGCAGGCAATCGCTCTCAAGATATTGCTGCTTCACAGGCACGCTTGCAAAGCGCTCAAGCCGCCCTTCGCCAAGCAGAAGATAATTTTGTTCGTAACCAACAACTTTACAATGCAGGTGGCATTTCCCTTCAGACTCTTAACCAAAACCGTGCCGATCGCGACAGCGCTCAAGCTAATGTAAATGAAGCACAGCAAGCACTGGGGTTGCAAAAAGCTGGGTCACGTCCAGAAGACATCGAGCAAGCACAAGCTGTGGTGAAGCAAAGACAGCAAGCTTTGGCACTTCTAAAAGCCGGAACGCGCCAAGAAGATATTGACGCAGCCCGCGCCCAAGTAACATCTGCTCGCGGTTCCCTGCAAAACATCCAAGCCCAAATCAATGACACAATTATTCGCGCCCCTTTTGATGGTGTGGTGACAAAGAAGTTTGCTGATCCCGGCGCTTTCGTGACACCCACAACAGCCAGTAGTGAAGTCGCTTCTTCTTCTTCTTCTTCAATTTTGTCTTTAGCTTCAACAAATGAAGTTGTCGCAAATTTAGCGGAAACAAATATTTCCAAAATTAGCCTTGGTCAAAAAGTCTCCATTAAAGCTGATGCCTACCCAGGAAAAACTTTTGAAGGTAAAGTCAGCCAAATTGCTGCCCAAGCAATAGTAGAGCAAAACGTCACCAGTTTTGAAGTGAGAGTATCACTTTCAGACCCTCAAAGGCTATTGCGGTCTGGGATGAATGCGGAAGTAGATTTTCAAGTCGGTCAAGTTCAAAATGTTTTAGTAGTACCAAGCGCCTCAGTGGTGCGCCAACAAAATGCCACAGGTGTGTTTGTGCCTGGAGGAGATAACAAACCTGTGTTTACTCCCATCGAGACTGGCGTTACCGCAAATAACTTTACCGAAGTTAAATCTGGATTGACAGGAAACGAAAGAGTATTGCTCAGTTTCCCACCAGGATCGCGTCCGCAATCAACACCAAGAGGAGGAGTTTTGCCTGGTCTAGGTGGTGGTGGAGCAGGTGGCGGCGGAGGTCGTTCAGGCGGTGGTGGCGGAGGTCGTTCAGGCGGTGGTTCCCCTTAAACTGAGTTTTAAATCGATACGGTTTAGTTAAAAAGAGGCAAGGGAGCAGGGGGATGGAACAGAAAGGGGAGCAAAAAGGCTCAACTGCCGAGTAAAAAGGTTCAACTGCCGAGTAAAAAGGTTCAACTGCCGAGTAAAAAGGCTCAACTGCCGAGTAAAAAGGTTCAACTACCAAGTAAAAAGGTTCAACTGCCAAGTAAAAAGGTTCAACTGCTCTCTCTGTGGTAGCCTGCGGCAAGCCGTTCGCGTAGCGTCTCGTAGAGAAGCGTCTACGTTTATTTGGATAATTTATTTCTTGGAAATCCCTTAACTGAATTGTATTGAGTTTCAAATAAAACCTTATGTTTAAAATATTTAAGGGCTTTTACAAAACTAAGAATACTCGCACAGTACCGTTGCTGGAAATCTTGACAATGGCGGCAGAGACTCTATGGAGTAACAAATTACGCACAGGTCTAACTATGTTGGGCGTAATTATTGGGATTTCTTCTGTCATTGCCATTACTTCTGTTGGTCAAGGAGTACAAAAAGGGGTTGAGCAACAGATACAAGCATTGGGTACAGATGTCATCCAAATTTTGGCGGGTGCGGCAAGAAGCGGGAATGTTCGTCAGGGGGTAGGTTCTAGCAGCACCTTGACTTGGGAAGATGCAAAGGCGATCGCTACACAAGCACCATCAGCACAGATGGTTTCTGCTTATCTCCAACGCAGCGCTCAAGTTGTATATGCAGGACAGAACACCTCAACAACCATTTATGGCACAGATTTGAACTACCCAGAAGTCAGAAATACTCACCCCCAGCAAGGGAGATATTTTACTCAAGAAGAACTAGATACTGCCGCACAGTTTGCCATTCTTGGCCCTACAGTTCAAAAAACTCTCTTTGCACAGGGTGTAAATCCTATCGGCGAGAAAATTCGGATTCAGGGAGAGGCTTATGAAGTGATTGGGGTGATGGAACCTAAAGGCGCTCAGGGGCCGATGGATCGAGATGACCAGGTTTTTATTCCTCTAACTACTATGTCGAAGAGACTGGTTGGGAACAATGCCTTGGTAGGCGTTTCTGTAAATGGAATTTTAGTTAAAGGCGCTAATCAGGAACAGTTAGAAGCCGCTCAGTTTCAAGTCACCAATCTCTTACGCCTGCGTCACAACATTTATCCACCGCAAGCTGATGATTTTCGACTGACCAATCAAGCTGATATTGTTAGCACCTTTACTAGTATTGTGGGCTTATTTACAGTAATGGTAGTAGCGATCGCTGGAATTTCGTTAGTGGTTGGTGGAATCGGTATTGCCAACATTATGCTGGTTTCCGTGGTTGAGCGGACGCGAGAAATCGGGATTCGCAAAGCCGTAGGGGCCACCAATTCTGCAATACTTAATCAATTTTTAGCCGAAGCGATCGTAATTTCCATTGCTGGCGGATGTATTGGGATGGCAACTGGCATTTTATTAGCCTTTATAGCTGCAAGCAGTTTCAAATTTCCCTTTGTAATTTCTTTCTGGTCAATCATTGCTGGCTTTGGACTCTCATTGAGCGTTGGCTTAGTCGCTGGGGTAATTCCAGCCCGGAACGCATCTAAATTAGATCCAATCACCGCTTTAAGAAGTGACTAAACAATTCGTAATTCGTAATGACGCTCTCTTACGAGACGCTAAAAGCGTAGCTTGCTTCTCTGTTAAGAGTACGAGGACTCGCTAACGTAATTCGTAATTCTTGTACAGACGCGATTAATCGCGTCTCTCTACTATGCCAACAATGATTTGGATGGAATCTATTACTAAAACCTACTACTTAGGAGAAGTTAGTGTTCCAATACTCAAGGGAATTCAACTCTCCATTGAAGAAGGGGAATATGTCTCGATTATGGGTGCGTCAGGTTCGGGGAAATCCACACTCATGAATATTTTGGGATGTCTGGATCGTCCCACAACTGGAGACTATATTTTTGAAGGCAGAAACCTGACGACTTTTGATGATGATGAATTAGCCTATATTCGTAACCAAAGAATTGGTTTTGTCTTCCAACAATTTAACTTATTGGCGCGGGCGACAGCGCTGGAAAACGTTATGTTACCAATGGTTTACGCTAATTTACCCAAACCAAAACGCCGGGAAAGGGCGTTAGAAGCTTTGGTAAAGGTGGGACTAGAGGGACGCATAGCTAACCGTCCCAGTCAACTATCTGGGGGACAACAACAACGGGTAGCGATCGCTCGTGCTTTGGTTAACCGACCTGCATTAGTTTTGGCAGATGAGCCAACCGGAGCTTTAGATACTGAAACTTCCCATGAGGTGATGAGTTTGCTAACAGAACTTAATGACCAAGGGATCACGATTGTGATTGTCACTCATGAGCCAGATATCGCTGCTCAAACCAAAAGGATTATTCGAGTTCAGGATGGCTTGATTGTAGGCTAATTTAGTGAACTACCCCGCCGTAAGACGGACGGGGCTTCCCAATTCATCGGGAATAGCT
>JAHCSU010000186.1 GCA_023522315.1 Nostoc sp. CCCryo 231-06 | reverse complement strand
GATGTGTAGCAAATTAGGCGATCGCCTCGAAAAGAAAACTTTCCGGTCGTACCTTAACAATTCAACTGCTGCCGCTACTATGCAGAATCATTTATCTTTAAATCAGGATAACCCAATTTTCTCTGGCAGAATCCAATGAGCGTTGTAATTCCTGATGACATTTTCCAATCAACCAAGATGACTGAAGATGAATTAAAGCTAGAAATCGCCATCATGTTGTACAAACAGGAAAAAATTAGTAGTGGTAAAGCCCGTGCTTGGACTGGGCTGACAGTGATTGAATTTCAACACGAATTGGCAAAACGGGGACTTTGTATCAATTACGATGTTGAAGATTTGCAAGCAGATGTTAAAACTTTGCAATCAATGGGCTTACTGTGATTATTGTTAGTGATACTTCCCCCATCACAAACCTTGCAGCTATTTGTCAGCTAGACCTGTTGCAACAACTCTATGGAAGCATTATTATTCCTCTAGCGGTTTATAACGAAATGGTCGCAGTAGGAAAGGTTGTTCCTGGCGCAGTCGAAGTACAGACCTTATCCTGGATTCAAACTCAGACGGTTGTTGATACTCAAAAAGTCACAGACATTCAAACAAACCAAGATAATATTGATTTGGGTGAAGCTGAAGCAATTATTTTGGCACTGGAACTGAAAGCAGATTTACTCTTGATGGATGAGCGCCGTGGCAGAGCTTTAGCAATAAACTACGGACTTAACGTGACTGGACTATTAGGTGTTTTATTGCAAGCTAAACAGAAGGGCTTTATCCCTGCCATTAAGATCCTAATGGATCAGTTGATGGAGCAAGCAGACTTTCGGGTGAGTAATCAGTTGTATGCTACTGTTCTTCAGAATGCAGGTGAGTAACGGATGCTGCTTTTATCCCACAGATAATTAATGCGATCGCGCACTGTGTAAAAATCGCTATTGTAGGCGATTATGCTGATTACAAGTAGTATGTGC
>JAHCSU010000185.1 GCA_023522315.1 Nostoc sp. CCCryo 231-06 | reverse complement strand
CGCCACTTAACTTCGCTACCTATAGCAACAGTAGCTGTCGTTTCAATATCTTCCCTTTTCAGCAAAGAGGCGAGCGCATTTGCTAAATAATTGTTTTTTACCGCCTCTGCTTGACTACCATCGTCAATGGCTCCTCGGTAGCGCACTTTGCTAGTAGCATCGAGCAAAAACACCATCGGAATTATACTTGCTCCAAAACTGCGCGTCACATCTTGGGTTGAATCCCACAAATAGGGAAAGTTCAATTTCTGCTCGGTAGCAAACTTTTTCATATTCTCAAAGCTCTCTTGTGGATCTTGATTGCCATCATGAGGATTAATCCCAATAAGAGTAAAGCCTTGTCCTTGCATAGAAGTTTGCAAGTTTTTTAAACGCTCTATATACACTTTGACATCGGTGGAGGTATTAGTCATAAAGACAACACCCACCGCAATAAATTTTTCTAAATAACGAGCTAAATGGTGAACTTCAGAATCTACGCCTCTAATTTCAAAGTCTGGCGCGTAGCTACCAATAGCT
>JAHCSU010000184.1 GCA_023522315.1 Nostoc sp. CCCryo 231-06 | reverse complement strand
CCAGACATTGGAAATCTTCGTGTATTACACGATGAAGTGCGGAATGTGGGTTTGAATGCCTTCGCTTCTGGATATAAACGTGAGAGGGAATCGGTAGCAAACACTCGTTTCGCCTTATGTTGCACCAACCACGCCACAAGTTCCTGCACCTGGGTAGCCGATGGCGTTTGACCAACTAATGTCAGATGACCGTCAAGCAAAATCGCGGCTCCTTGAGCATGAACTAGATCCAGCAATTCAGAAGTATTTCTGATCAACACTTGCTCAATAAAATTGGACTCTTGCAATAACGTCTGTTGCAGTTCATCCTGAATCGCTTTCACGTGCGTTCGGTAAACATCCAATTCTTGTTCTTGCTGATGCACCAGTTCAATCGAGGCAAACTGTCCTAAAAGTTCACAGGATCAACCCATCTCCCATCCGGTGCATCACACCTCTAAATCTCTGATTTTTCCGTTGCGAATCAGTGTGGGCAACCCGCCGCGTTTTTAGCTCAAACGGATTGCAAAGCTCCAGGTTATCTGCTAAATAGCCAGCAAGTCGCTGCACTTGAGCGCCAGAAAACAACCGTTGTAAGGGTTGACCCAGCAATGCTGCTGCTGAAATCCCAAAAAACTGTTCCACATTTTCACTAATCTGCAAAATTGTCAGGTGTGGCTCTTGTAGCATCAGCAACATTCCATGTGGCTGAATATAACCGGGAGCATAGACCGATTCATCACTGCACACTTCTAAAGCCGTCAGTATAGGAATGAGTGAGGAGAGGGAGATAGGATTTGGTGACTGCATAGCTGAGGTAAGCGGTTTTGGAAACCAAAAAGTTGTGAATCTAACTTGAAAATTCAGACAAAGAGAATTGCTTTGAATCATTTAAAGGATTCGCTCAAACTGATACTCAATAAATTGAAAAGTTTTTTTCAAAAGAGCGATACCTGCGGCGGGCTATGCCTACGCTAAAATTCGTAATTCAAGATACTTTTTTACTTAACTAAACCGCGTCCATCTTGAAAACTGTAGTTATTTCAGTATGAAAAGAAAAAACC
>JAHCSU010000183.1 GCA_023522315.1 Nostoc sp. CCCryo 231-06 | reverse complement strand
GTACTTGAAAGTCGTGTTGAGGTACTCCCAAATCGTGTTGAAGTACTTGAAAGTCATGTTGAAGTACTTGAAAGTCATGTTGAGGTACTTGAAAGTCATGTTGAAGTACTTGAAAATCGTGTTGACGTACTCCAAAATCGTGTTGAAGTACTCCAAACTTTGTCGCACCCCGATCAACTACACAGGTGCGTAGGCGTAGCCCGCCGTAGGCATCGCTTTCATAAATCTCCACAAACAAAGCGATCTTTTGACTTTTAAAACAGTCGCTACAATTATCCTTAAGTGAAGATTAGCAATCAGTTAGCCTGGAAGGTGGTAAAAGTTCAATAATAAAAAAGATTGACACAGCCATTTTTGGTTTCTCAATCCCATAACCTTACTCCCATTCTACAAAAATTATGCAAAATCTCACTAGAATTACTCGTAATCCTGAAGTGATGGGTGGTAAACCCTGCATTCGAGGAATGCGTGTCACTGTTGGCACTATCGTCGGATTAATGGCATCTGGACACAGTAATAGCGACATTCTCAAAGCATATCCCTACATCGAAGAAGCCGACATATATGAGGCCCTTGCCTACGCTGCATGGCGGGCTGAAGAGATTGAAGTCCCTCTCAGAAGTGCATGAAAATTTTGATTGATATGAACCTTTCCCCTGATTGGGTTGCGGTTTTTGAGAGGTACAATATTTCTGCTATCCACTGGTCTACCGTTGGCGATCGCCGTGAGAAAGATTCAACAATTATGGAGTGGGCAAGAACTAATGAATATATCGTCTTTACTCACGATTTAGACTTCGGCTCCCTACTAGCTGCGACAGGTGTCGATAGTCCTAGTGTCATTCAGGTTCGTACCCAGGATGTTTTGCCAAAAAGTATCGAAAATCTAGTCATTTCAGCCCTGAATCAGTTTGAGTCCTCACTTGAGACAGGCGCATTGGTTACTGTTGATCAAACCCAATCCAGAGTGCGTATTCTACCAATTAGGCGCGGATAGTCTTAGGAAAATATTGCTAACTCAGTTTTCGGGTCAAAAAAGTGAATTTCCTCTGGAGTTAGCGATAACCATAGTTGCTCACCAACTTGTACAAATCGGTTATTAATGAAAGCGTCCTAGAAGTGCATAGTTCTAGACTCATTTTTTCGGTAATAACCAATCGTATAAGTTCGTAGTAGGTGCTTTAGCGCTAAAGCGCCTACTACGAACCATACCTACCCCTCAATCTAACCAATTAATTTCTGCCAGCTAACAGGCCCGACAATCCCATCAGCATCTAAACCATTTTGCTTTTGAAAGTTCTTGATTGCAACCTCTGTTCCCGGCCCGTAGACACCATCATTGTCAACACCTAAACGGTATTGCAAGTATCTGACAACTGCACCACCGGCATGGTTTGGTCTGATAATTCGTTTTGCCAAAATTAGATTTATGGCATTCCATGTAGTTGAGTCAGCAATTCCAGTCGGTTGAACTCCAACAATAGTCTGAAATTTTTCTACGGCAGATTTTGTATTAGCCCCGGTGAAGCCATCTTCTACTAACGCTTTACCATTTCTATCAGTTATTTTGAGTCGATTTAAGGATTTTTGCAGTCTGAGAATAGTGGCATCTGCATTATCTTCTTCATCTTGTACAGGGTTAACAGGAACACTTGGCAATTTACCAGTTAAGCCTTTGACGATCGCATTAGCCATTGCTTCAGGATTATAAAGATTCATATCTTTTTGTGAATCGACGAAGCAACCTTCTATCAAGATAGCGGGCATATCTGTATTTTTCAGAACATACAAGTGGGAACCACTCTTAACGCCGCGATTAAAAAATCCTAACTTGACGATTTCATCTAATACAGGTTTAGCGATTTTTCTACCTGTATCGCTAGTTGCAAATACTTCTGTGCCATTAGCTTGTCTGTTAAAAGCATTAAAATGAATTGAAACAAAAATATCTACTCTACTCGCATTAGCTGTAGAACATCTTTTTGAGAGTGAGTCACGGACTGTACTAGCACTACTTGGTTTACATACTACGACTTCATTTCCTAAAGCTCTTAACTTAGCTATAACTCTATTACCTACATCTAGAGTTAAATTATCCTCAACTTTGATGCCTCTAGCTCCTGTGTCTGGTGGACAATTGTGCCCACTATCAATTCCAAATTTCATGATTTAATCCTCAACTTACTTATTTTGATCCTGCTTCAAAACTCTTCAACTTTGAGAGAAAAAGTTTTGTTAATAAATTTGTTTAGTTACTTGTTGGCAATAGCTGCATTATTTTAACCATTAATATACTGGTAAATAAAATAAGTTTTTTGCAAACTTTTTAAGCAGATTTTATCTGGGAAAACCCGCTTTTTGCAAGTTTTTTGGAAAGAAATAACACAACTCTCATAATTTATCAAAATCGCGAACAATCACTAGATTGTTGCAATAAACTGAAATGCAACAATTACCCCCATCCTTAAAATAATAACGCTTCGTGAATGTTTAGAAGAGTTGATCAGAAAACAAAACTTGACGGTGGTTAAAACGCGAAAGTGACCGGGGGAAGTTTCCCCCGGCGCATTTCGCCACCTGAGTCGTTTTTCATCCCCTACCTAAAAGGACAGAATACGGTACTGCGTACCTGTTCTTTAGGGGCTTTCAAACTTCCCATCCTTTCTTGTAAAAGTAGAAAGCTATGACAAATGTACCTAGTACAGCTTGGCGGAAGTCAAAAGTCACGCCTGCTTTAATTTTAGGCTTTCTGCCTGTAATGAAATGGTAGGTTTATTTGCGCCGATCTGTATTACTGCAAGAAGACAGATGGGTACAAGGACACAGAAGCAGAAAGCTACAGCAGAGGGGTAAACAGCAAGAAAACCGATAACACAGGCTTTTGTGCCTGAACAAATGGTATGTTTATTTTCGCCATTCTGTAGTAACACGGCTAAATGGTCAAAATCTGCTGGTAGATATTTAACAATCAGTCTGAAAGCAGGTTTAAGATCAAAGTAAAGAAATATTTCGTAGCTTACAGACATGAAACGCATCGTCTTGGTTGCTGGGTTTGAATCGTTCAACGCTGATTTGTATAGAAAAGCAGCTTTTTTGGCTAACTCTCGCTGTCCTGAGTTGGATATTCGGGTGTTTAGCGATCGCGATCTTACAAGCAAACGTACCGAGGTAGAAACAGCACTTGATGGCGCTGATGTGTTTTTCGGTAGCCTACTATTTGATTATGACCAGGTTGTGTGGCTTGGCGATCGCATTGCCCAAATTCCCATTCGCCTAGTTTTCGAGTCAGCCTTGGAATTGATGAGTTTAACCAAGCTGGGTATTTTTGCCATTGGCGACAATCCCAAAGGAATGCCCAAACCAGTGAAATTTATCCTCGACAAATTTAGCAACGGACGCGAAGAAGACAAACTCGCTGGTTATATCAGCTTTTTAAAGATTGGCCCCAAACTATTGAAATATGTCCCAGTGCAAAAAGTCCAAGACTTACGCAACTGGTTAATTATTTATGGTTACTGGAATGCTGGCGGCCCAGAAAACGTCGCTTCATTATTCTGGACACTAGCAGAAAAATATTTAAATTTAAAAGTCGGCGACATTCCCCCGCTAATTGAAACCCCCAACATCGGATTACTCCACCCCGACTATCAAGGGTTTTTTGAATCGCCCCGCGAGTATTTAGAATGGCATAAAACCAATTGTAGAGACGCGATTCATCGCGTCTCCCCTAATCGCGTCTCCCCTAATGGCGTCTCCCCAGTTGTAGGAATTCTCCTCTACCGCAAACACGTCATCACCAAACAACCCTACATACCCCAACTGATTCGCAGTTTTGAAAAAGCTGGTTTAACTCCTTTACCCATCTTCATCAACGGCGTAGAAGGACATGTGGCGGTACGAGATTTGATGACAACCGACTATGAAATTCAGCAACGACAACTAGGTAATATAGAAACTCCCTCACTATCAAGTGAAGCAGTTAAAGTAGATGCGATCGTTTCAACAATTGGCTTTCCTCTGGTGGGTGGCCCGGCTGGTTCAATGGAAGCAGGGCGTCAGGTGGAAGTAGCAAAGCGCATCCTCACTGCCAAGAATGTACCTTATATTGTTGCCGCACCACTATTAATTCAAGATATTTCTTCGTGGACGCGCCAAGGTGTCGGCGGATTGCAAAGTGTGGTGTTGTATGCCTTACCAGAATTGGATGGGGCTATTGATACCGTTCCCCTCGGCGGTTTGGTGGGGGAAAATATTTATCTGGTTCCCGAACGGGTGCAGCGATTAATTGGTAGGGTAAAAAGTTGGGTGGCTTTGCGGCAAAAACCTGCATCGGAACGCAAAATTGCGATCGTTTTATATGGCTTTCCTCCTGGTTATGGTGCTGTGGGAACTGCTGCATTATTAAATGTGCCGCGTAGTTTGCTGAAGTTTCTCCATGCACTCAAAGAACAAGGTTACACCGTCGGAGATTTACCTGATGATGGGGAAGAATTGATTCGCTGGGTGAAAGAGGCGGATGAAATTGATGATACAAAAAATATTCCCGCGTCTGTTAACGCCCGTACTCTAGAAAAATGGTTGGGATATCTGCAAACTTCCCGCATCGAAAAACAATGGAAATCTCTCACGGGAACTGGTATTAAAACTTATGGCGATGAATTGCACATTGGCGGTGTGCAATTAGGAAATGTGTGGATAGGTGTACAACCACCTTTGGGGATACAAGGCGACCCGATGCGTTTAATGTTTGAACGGGATTTAACGCCACATCCCCAATATGCTGCTTATTATAAATGGTTACAAAATGAGTTTCAAGCTGATGCTTTAGTTCACTTTGGAATGCATGGGACGGTGGAATGGTTGCCTGGTTCTCCGTTGGGTAATACGGGTTATTCTTGGTCGGATATTCTGTTAGGAAATTTACCTAATCTATATATATATGCGGCGAATAATCCGTCTGAGTCTATGTTGGCAAAACGTCGCGGTTATGGTGTGTTGATTTCTCATAATGTACCACCTTATGGTCGGGCTGGATTGTATAAGGAATTGGTGGCGTTACGAGATTTGATTTCGGAGTATCGTGAAGATCCGCAAAAGAATTATGTGCTGAAGGAAGGGATTTGTAAAAAGATTGTGGACTCTGGGTTGGATGCGGATTGTCCGTTTGAGGATGCGAAGAAGTTGGGGATTGCGTTTACTCCAGAAAATGTTCGGATGTTTAGTGTTCATGCTTTTGATGATTATTTGGTGGAGTTGTACGAATATTTGCAGGTTTTAGAGAATCGGTTGTTTTCTTCGGGGTTGCATACTTTGGGGGAAGCACCGAATGAGGAGGAGTTGGGGGCGTATTTGGAGGCTTATTTTGGAGACGAACCGCCAAGACGCCATCGCGCAGCGTCTCGTAGAGAAGAACGCCAAGAAGAAAGAGAAGAGGAGGAAAGAGTAATAAGGGATTTGTTGATGCAATCTACGGATGAGTTAACGAATTTGTTAAGGGGGTTGAATGGGGAGTATATTCCGCCTGCGCCTGGTGGGGATTTGTTAAGGGATGGGGCTGGGGTGTTGCCCACTGGGAGGAATATTCATGCTTTAGATCCTTATCGGATGCCTTCGCCTGCGGCGTATGAACGGGGACGGGAAATTGCTCAAAAAATTATCGCCCAGCATTTGGATGAATATGGGAAATATCCTGAAACGGTGGCGGTGATGCTTTGGGGATTGGATGCGATTAAAACTAAGGGTGAATCTTTGGGGATTTTGTTGGAATTGGTGGGGGCTGAACCTGTTAAGGAAGGAACTGGTAGAGTTGTTCGTTATGAATTGAAGCCGTTGGCGGAGGTTGGACATCCCCGCATTGATGTGTTGGGTAATTTGTCTGGAATTTTTCGAGATAGTTTTGTAAATATCATCGAATTATTGGATGATTTATTTCAACGGGCGGCTGATGCTGATGAATCGGATGATCAAAATTTTATTAGAAGACATGCTTTGGCTTTAAAAGCCCAAGGGGTGGAAAATGCATCGGCGAGATTGTTTTCTAATCCGGCGGGTGATTTTGGTTCTTTGGTGAATGATCGCGTGGTTGATGGGAATTGGGAATCTGGTGAGGAGTTGGGGAATACTTGGCAAAGTCGCAATGTCTTCAGCTACGGGAGAGAGGATAAAGGTCAAGCTAGACCGGAAGTTTTGAATACTTTGTTAAAAACTAGCGATCGCATTGTTCAAGAAATCGATTCGGTAGAATATGGTTTAACTGATATTCAAGAATATTACGCCAATACTGGCGGTTTGAAAAGGGCAGCAGAAAAACAAGGCGGTAAGAAGGTTACAACCAGCTTTGTGGAAAGTTTCTCGAAGGATACTACACCGCGCAATTTGGATGATTTGCTGCGAATGGAGTATCGCACTAAGTTGCTAAATCCCAAATGGGCGCAAGCAATGGCGAATCAAGGTTCTGGTGGTGCTTTTGAAATTTCTCAACGGATGACGGCGTTGATTGGTTGGGGTGGTACTGCCGATTTTACCGATGATTGGGTTTATGACCAAGCGGCTGATACTTATGCGTTAGATGCAGAGATGGCGGATAAATTACGTAAGGCAAATCCTGAAGCTTTTCGCAATATTTTAGGGAGAATGTTGGAGGCGCATGGGCGGGGTTTCTGGGAAGCTGATGGTGATAAGTTAGATAAATTGCGGCAGTTGTATGAGTTGACAGATGAGGAGTTGGAGGGAGTAAAACTATGAATTCTCCATTTCCCGGAATGAATCCTTATTTAGAAAATCCTGTTTTTTGGTCAGAAGTACATCACCGATTGATTACAGCCATAGCAGATACTATTGAGGAAAATATTCCCCCACAATATCGAGTTGCAATTGAACAACGTACTTATTTAAGTGATGACTCAGATTCTGTATTAGTTGGTATACCGGATGTTTCTGTTTTTTCTCAACAAACATCACCCCAGCAATACTCATCAACTGTTACCCAAACGGCGACATCAGAAGGTATCACTGTGATGATACCGTTACCTGAACATATTACGGAAAATTACTTAGAAATTCGAGAAGTTTCTACAGGTTTTGTAGTGACATCTATCGAAGTTTTATCTCCTAAAAATAAACGTCCAGGTGAAGGGAGAAAAGCGTATGATCTGAAACGTAAACAAGTTCTAGCTAGTCTTTCTCACTTAGTCGAAATTAATTTACTTAGAAGTGGAAAACCTATGTTACTTTTAGGGGAAGTTCCTGTAACAGATTATCAAATTATTGTTAGCAGAAGTGAAACACGTCCTCAAGCTAAATTATACGGCTTTAGCATCAGAGAACGGATTCCCTTATTTCCATTACCGTTACAGTCAGAAGATACAGAAACGATTGTAGATTTGCAATCTTTATTGCATGGGATATACAATCGTGCCAGATATTACTTAGCAATTGATTATAATAAAGAACCAGTACCACCCCTAAAACCAGAAGATGCTGTATGGTCTAATACCCTTTTACGCGAACCAGGGTTAAGAACATGGTAATTGGTAATTGGTTAAGAATTTTTTTCATTCTCCATTCTCTATTCCCCAGTTCTCTTATTAACGCATCACTATTAAAATGACTAAATATAAATTAAACTTGAAATAAAGAGATTAAAACAATTCGCAATTCGCAATGACGCTCGCGGACTCGCTACCGCTACGCTAACGCAATTACGTTTTGTAACGGGGATTTAACCCCGACACAAAACGTGCTGCCTATAGAGGCAGGGGACTTAAACCCCCAAAGTTTGTTAATTGATTAATAAAAACTATGGAGAATTCTTTTACTGCTGTATTTGAAAAGATAGATGATTGGTATATCGGCTACGTGCAGGAGTTACCCGGTGCTAATGTCCAAGAGAGAACTCTGGAAGAAGCTAGAGAAAGTCTACGGGAAGCAATAGAGTTAATTCTAATATCAAATCGGGAACTCGCAGAGCAACAACTCTCCGGTAAAGATGTCGTTCGTGGACAGATTACTGTCAAATTATAGTGAAAAGACGTGAATTGATTCGCCATTTGGAAAAGAACAGTTAACCAGACTTAAATATGATTTAGATGAGCAAACAATATAAAATCTAACAGCAATGCTTGTTGTTTGAATCGTCCCTTTGATGACCAGACGCAATCCCGTATTTATTTAGAAGCACAGGCAGTTATGACAATTCTAAGTCAATGTCAATCAGCGACTTGGAAACTTATCAACAGCAGTGCTTTAATCGCCGAATTAAACCAAACACCTGATTTAGAAAGACTACAAAACGTCAAAAAATTACTCGATATTGCTAAAATTAAAGTTATTAATAGCACCTTCATTGAACATAGAGCCGCTGAACTTCAAAAATTAGGATTCTCCAGCTATGATGCCACCCACATTGCCAGCGCGGAAAGAAGTCAGGCTGATGTATTTCTCACAACAGATGACAGACTCTTCAAAAAAGCTCAAAAAAACTCTCAATTAACGTATTGATTAATAATCCAGTTCAATGGCTGGCTGAAGTAATACAAGCGGAGGAAAGTAATGATGAAAACCCAAAATGAAATTATTAAACAGGGCTATGATGCCTTAATCAATTCTCTGGGAGTTGCTGATACTATTCGGTTTATTCAATATTTCAGTCCGGGTAAAGGAGACTACACCAAAGAACGTCATCAATGGCTAGATGAAAAAACTTTGGCGGATGTATTAGTGGAGATTAAAGAATTACCCGAAGACGACGCTAATCAATATGACGAAATTATTGAGTAGCGACTTAGAGAATATTTTAATTGAGATTGTAATGAGTCAAGTCGGCGCACAATAACGCATCACTTATAGCGGTTCTCAGTTGAGTGAGGTACAAGAACCCCACCCCCAACCCCCTCC
>JAHCSU010000182.1 GCA_023522315.1 Nostoc sp. CCCryo 231-06 | reverse complement strand
GAGGGGGTTGGGGGTGGGGTTCTTGTACCTCACTCAACTGAGAACCGCTATAAGATCAAACCTCACCCTCAATCCCTCTTCTTACAAAGGAGAGTGAAGCTGGAGGCAGGGTGAGGTTTTATATTTAATTTGGCGCACTTACTTAGTCCGTTTTAACGGACTTTAGCTATTAGCCGCCGAACTTTAGTTCTGGGCGGTTTATGTCTAGAACGAAATAGCCCTGGAATAGGGAATAGGGAATAGGGAATTTTAATATTCACCACTCCCCACTCCCCAAATTTATCTTTGATTCCACTCCTGCGCTGCATCCTCTACAGCTTTATCCACACTCTTCTGCCCTAACATTGCTGCTTGCAAGTTTTCGTAAACTGCCTTTTGCAGTTTGTTGGAATCCTTCAAAGTAGGGGTTAATATTTCTGCCTGTTGTAGTTGTTGGGCAGTGATAACCCGCGCTTTTTCTACTGTTGAAGCATTAGCTGGAACATCTTTAAAGTAACTATCAGACAATGCTTTGACTGTAGAAGGTAGGACATTTGCAGCTTTAGCAAAGGCTAACTGATTTTCGTCATTGGTGACAAATAAAGCAAATTTAACAGCGCCGTCTGGTTGTTTGCTATCACGGGGAATAACTAGATTCATCACCGCGACATTTTTTTTGCCTGTGTCACCAGTGAGTTGAGGGGCTATTCCCGAAGCTTGAGCAATTTTAGGGGCATTATTAGCGATCGTTTTCAGAAACTCTGGCCCAGAAGCTAAAAACGCAGTCTCTCCAGATTGGTATAAATCGATCGCGTGGCGATGTCCTTGCGTCAAAGCTTCTTTAGGAAGTAACCCTTTTTTATACAAGTCTACCCAATACTGAAACGCTGCCTTACCTGGTGCTGAATTAAACGCCGCTTTCCCCTGAGCATCTATTAGAGTGACACCCATTTGCACAAAAGATTCCAGCACTTCACCAGAATCTTGCGGTACGAAAGTCACAAAAAAGGCATATTTGCCAGTTTTATCTTTAATTTGTTGCGCTGCTTGTGCCAATTCTGCATAGGTTGCAGGCGGTTTATTGATACCTGCCTGTTTTAATAAATCGGTGTTATAAATGGTTAGCCGTGTGGTGAGATACCAGGGAATCCCAAAACTCTTGCCATTAAGCGTACAAGATTCCCAGATATTCGCTAGATAGGAGGAACGTACGTCGTTTGGGACTTTTGCATCTAAATCTAACCAGGCATTTCGTCCGGCAAGTTGGGAAGCAAAACCCGGATTCAGGTTAACTACATCAGGTGGCGTTTTTGCTGAGACAGCTGTTAAAATTTTGTTCTCCATCGCCGCCCAAGGGACATCCACCCAGTTAATCTTTATACCTGGATTTTGCAATTCAAAATTCGCAATTAGGCTTTTGAAGTAGTCGGTAAATTGAGGTTGGAGTTGCATCGTCCAAAACTC
This sequence comes from Nostoc sp. CCCryo 231-06, assembly GCA_023522315.1. Taxonomy (GTDB): domain Bacteria; phylum Cyanobacteriota; class Cyanobacteriia; order Cyanobacteriales; family Nostocaceae; genus Nostoc. The sequence continues at coordinate 48,884 of JAHCSU010000182.1, read as the reverse complement.
AATAGTTGCCGCTCCAGAAGCAGCCTGTTTTGTACCTGTACCAACGTTACTTGTGCTGCAACTTACAATCCAACTGGTTAATAAGCCAAGCAGTGTAAAAGCAACAAGTTGTTTAAATTTTCGCAATTGAATCATTTTCCCAGTATTTTTACGCTTGCTCAGTGTGAAAAGCTTAGATCAGAATTGTCGAGATTATAGGCTAAATAAATTACTTAGCACCAAGTCCGTTTCTTAGTATCATTTAAATTTTCAATTTAGCAGTCCAGCTGGCACAACTGTGGTAAAAAGCTTCAAAAGTCTGTTTGGCAAATCAAAAAAAGGGGTCGGCATTGAACTTGCTCCCGAACGGGTAAATGTAGTTCAGCTACGCAAGCAGGGTCAAGGCTTAAAACTTGAAACCTTTACATCGGTAGCAGTTCCAGAAGGCGTAGTTACCGATGGTCAAATCACTGACCCCGCAGCAATGGCGCAATTAATCCAACAGGCGCTAGCTGAGAGCAAAATCAAAACTTCTCGCGTTGCCACTGGTGTACCAGGGCGAGATTCCATCGTTCGGATCATACCAGTGCCAGCAGAGTTAGATGATAAAGAACTGCGAGAAATGGTTCTCAACCATGAAGCAGGTTTATATTTACCCTATCCTCGTGAAGAGGCTGATGTAGATTATCAGAAACTTGGGTATTTTCAAGATGAGGATGGCATTGAAAAAGTACACGTACTTCTAGTTGCCACCCGTAAGGAGATGACGGATACCTATATAAGTACATTCGAGCAAGCAGGATTACAAATCGATGTTTTAGAAATTAACAGTTTTGCTTTGATTCGGACTATTCGTGAGCAATTGCGACAATTTGGGCCGCAAGAAGCAGCAGTACTAGTTGATATAGAGTTCGACAGTACAGAAATCGCCATCATCGTTAACGGAGTGCCGCAATTTTCGCGCACAGTCCCAATCGGGACTTATCAAATGCAAACTGCCTTAGCAAGGGCAATGAGCTTACCCACATCACGAGATATGGAACTGTTACACGGAATGGTTATTCCTCCAGCTTCTCTAGACGACGGGAAAACTGGGGTTACTGAAATCAATCCTGGTATGGCAGCCATATTGAGAGTATTGGGAGAACTAACGGATGAACTGCGCCGTTCCATCGATTTTTACCTCAATCAAAGTGAAAATTTGGAGATAGCGCAGATTATATTAGCTGGCCCAGGAGGTGGACTCCAACAGCTAGATGAATTCTTTACCCAACGATTGAGCTTGCCAACTACCCAAATAGATCCAATCGCGGCTTTGTCGTTGGAAGTTGACACTGATAAATATCCACAGGTGCAACGCTCTGGCTTGGCGATCGTACTTGGTCTAGGAATGCGGGAAATGTAACAAAATGTACAGCCTAGATGTTAATTTTCTTAAAGATCGCCCAGCATACCAGAAAAAGCCTGAGAGATCGGGAGGAATATCCCTAAAGTTTCCTACGGGGGATTTGACACTACTGTATGCGGGAGTTGCAGTAGGTGTAGTCCTTCCAGCTTTATTGGGAATTGCTTGGTGGTTGTTGCAAGGGAAGATTGTTGAATTAGATGGTCAAATTGCACAATTAGACCAAGAAAGCAAGAGGTTAGATACAGAAATAGGAAATATTAATAAAATCAAAGACGAGACGAAGGCAGTTAAAGGGGAAACCCAAGCTTTAGTCACTGTATTTGACCAAATTCGACCTTGGTCAGCAATGCTGCAAGATTTGCGCGATCGCATCCCAGTAGCAGTGCAAATTAAAACCATCAAGCAAACCCCACCGATTGCGGCAGAGGCAGGGAAGCCACCAACCAATCCCGCCGGAGGGTTAGAAATTACCGGATTGGCTCGTTCTTTTAACGATGTCAATGATTTTTTATTGAGTCTACAACAGTCTCAATTCTTGAAGTCCACAGAAAGCAGAATTGTGACGGCAGCCTTAGTAGATGCTCCCTTACCACCAGGCGTAGGTCAACCTACTGATGGTGTAACAATTAAGCCGCCACAAGTAGTTGAATACACTATTCAATCGAGTATGAACGATGTTCCAGCTTCGGAATTAATCCGGGAATTGGAAAAAAAAGGCACAGTGGGTTTAGTGACTCGAATTCGTAGTATGCAACAAACAGGAGTCATTTCAAAATGACGCTGAGTGATAATTTAAATTTTGGCGAACAAAGTGGGGAATTCGATCAGGCTACGCCAGTATCCCCCGTGCTATTTGGTATTGCTTTTACACCAAAAATTATTGGCATATTGGTGGGGGTAATTGGTTTAGCAGGAGCAGGTTATATATTCTTAAACCTGGTGATGCCAGCTTGGGAAAGCTATCAGCAACAGCAAGCCAAAAGCTCTGAACTGCAAGGGCAAGTTGAGCAAAAAAAAGCCAGTATCAAAGAGATTGGCAAAGTCAAAGACGAGCTAGCACAGGCAAAACAGCAAAAAATTCAGGTTTTAGGTTTATTCGCTAACGAAAAAAGCTTAGATACATTGCTGTTGGATATGAACCGATTAATTGAGTCTGGCAATACTCCAACTTCTATGAATGTAGTGAGAGCCAAACTGAAAAAATTTGTGCCAGTTTCCCAAAAACCGGAACCAATTACCGATGGAACTCTAGGACTACAGGTTGACGGTAAGCTGCAACGCAGCAATATCAATGCCGAAATTACAGGAACTTACGAACAAACACAATCGATAATTCGTAACATTGAGCGTTTACAGCCTTTGTTAATAGTTAAAGATTATCAAGCAACTTTGGCTCCAGTAGAGTCAAAATCCCCATTAGATAAAACGCCGATGCAGGTTGGCCCAGCAGCGATTAATACATCATTCCAGTTACAGGTATTAATGCCACTTACTCCAGAAGAAATAGCAGCCGCAGCAGCCGCAGCAGCTAAAACTGCTCCGAAAAAATAGTTAGGAGTAGAGACGCGATTAATCGCGTCTCTACAGGAGTTAGGAGTTAGGAGTTATTATTCCTAACTATTCACTCCTCATTCCTAACTCCAACTTCTCAGAATAGTTTGTAAACAAGGTTTTATTAGGTGAGGAATGAACTGTGAAACAGCTTCACGGTAATAGTTTTATATTAGGTTCTGCCGCTTTTGTATTTTTGGCAGCTCAACCAGTTTGGGCACAAATTAGTCAAATTACTGATGTACAGTTAAATCCAGTTAATGGTGGAATTAGCGTTGCTTTGAAAACTTCTTCAGGGTCGCGCCCCCAAGTTTTCACTACAAAAAGAGGTAAGACTTTAGTCGCAGATATTATCAATGCTCAATTACGATTACCACAAGGTAAGAGTTTTCGTCAAGATAGCCCAGCACCAGGAATTGCATCTGTCGAGGTTAATCAGCTTGATGCCAATAGCATTCGGGTGACGGTAACGGGCAGCAACAATACGCCTAATAGTCAACCCGTGGTGCGATCGCCAAATGGAATTACACTCAGCTTTAGCCCATCGGCAGGCACTATAGCATCAACACCAACGCCAACAGCGCAAACTTTCACAGCACCGCCTGTTACGACTCCAGCCCAACCGGGTCAAAATTCAGGTGTTCTCGTTCCCAACCCGGAAGTGACCATTGACGGACAACCTGCACAAGCTGCTGGGCCAGGTCAACCAGTGAGTCAGGCTCCACCTTTCTTACCTAGAGCGATCGCCCCACCAGTGGGAGATATTGCTATTTCCAATACTGATGCTTCTCCTAGCTCTATTGACTTGGGAACTCAGGAACGTGTACCCCGTTTAGTATTGCGAGATGCGCCAGTGCGTGAGGTTTTGTCATTGCTTGCCCGTGCTGCTGGTTTGAACTTGGCTTATATCGGAGGTGAGCAAGCTGCTGCTGCTGGAGGTCAGCAAGGTGGCGCTGCTAATGCACCAGCAAGCTCTCAAACAATCTCCCTAGATATAGAAAACGAGCCAGTGCAAGATGTGTTTAACTACGTCTTACGCTTGAGTGGTTTGGAAGCTAACCGCAGTAATCGCACGGTTTTTGTTGGGCCTAAACTACCTAATTCTACCCGTGACATGGTTATGCGTAGTATAAGACTCAATCAGGTAACAGCATCAACTGCACTAAACTATTTGGTTGGTTTGGGAGCAGAAAGTGCCATTATCCAGGAACGCCTGATTACTACTACTAAGACTAGTACTGTAGGAGAGCCTGACCAAGGAGGCTCACGACAAAGTGAAAGTAGCTCTTCTACAGAAAGCAGTGTTCAAACTCGACGCGCTGAGTTTAAAGACTCAACGCCTTTACTCAGAGGGTTACAGGCGTTAGGAGACGAGCGCACGAATTCCATTACTTTGATTGGCCCTCCCAAGTTAATTGACATTGCCATAGCTCAAATCTCTTCGCTTGACATCCGCCGTCGTCAAGTGGCAGTTAACGTCAGGATTATCGATGTTAACCTCTTGGCAGCTAAGGATTTTAATACTAGCTTTTCTTTTGGGGTTGGTAATAACTTCTTTACTAGTGAAGGCGGTGCCGCATCTCTAAATTTTGGAGGTTCTAGACCAGCTACTAGGACTGAAGCGAGAAACAGCTTGACTAATACACCGATCATTAATAATCTCGCTAGCACTCTTGCATCGCCATACCAGTTCCCCAAGCGTCTTCTCACTAGTTTGCAGGCTCAGGTTACAAATGGCAATGCCAAGATTTTGACCGACCCAACCTTAATTGTGCAAGAAGGCCAGACGGCTGTTATAAACTTAACCCAAGAAGTGGTTGGAAAAATCACAACAACGATAGTTGATAGTCCTGGTGGCTCTAGACAACTGACAGAAGCAACAAAACAGGATGTGGGTTTAACTATGCAACTTAAAATTGATAGAATTGACGACAATGGTTTTGTCTCTCTATCAGTCGCTCCTAGTGTTAGCTCACCCCAAAGTGATGTGGATACAGGAAATGGGCGAATTACTTTAATATCTAAACGTGACCTTAATTCTGGCTTAATTCGTCTGCGAGATGGTCAAACCCTCATTCTTAGCGGTATTATTCAAGACTCAGAAAGAACAACTGTCTCCAAGATTCCTATCTTAGGCGATATTCCTCTACTCGGTTCCCTGTTTAGAAGCACAAACAAAACTAATCAGCGCCAAGAGGTGATTGTGTTGCTCACACCTCAGATTATGGATGATACAGAGAACTCCTCTTATGGCTATAATTACACTCCCAGCCCAGAGGTGCGGCAAATCCTTGAGCGTCGGGGCTTGAAGGTTCCAGCGAGGTAATAAAAATAATGGGTAGGTGAGTCACCTCTGGCAAAGGCTCAGATCCCCGACTTCTTAAAGAAGTCGGGGATCTTCTTGTTCACCAGTAGGATTAAGTTTAAATGTCATTCTAGAATAAAAATACCCAATTACAATAATGGATAAATACTAATGAGTCTAGAACAAGAGTTATTAACAAAGTGGCGTTCTCTTTCACAAGACAAACAAGAGGAAGTTTTAAATTTTGTCGAATTTATTGGTTTGAAAAACTCTGCAAATAAAATCCCATTGTGAGAACGTTTGCAGCAAATTCGCACTAAGATTGTTGCTTCTGGTAAACATTTATTAGATGAAGATGAAATCGAAAAAGAACTCGCCAGTCGCAGAGGTGGGCTACAGGATAGAGAAGAGTGAAAATAACTTATATTACGCCATGTGCAACTTTACTCTCAAACCTAACCCCCAACCCCTTCCCTGCTAGCGTTGGCTACGGTGTACACACAAGTCAAATTACCCCCCTTAATCCCCCCTTAGAAAGGGGGGAAAAGAAATCTAGCTCCCTCCCCTTGTAAAGGGGAGGGTTAGGGTGGGGTAAAGACTTGTGTGTACACCGTAGGCTAGCCTTGGGGAGCAAGAATCAAAGCCTCTCGACCTTTCGGGGAAAGGAATGGAAGCGGGGTTTTAAGAATAAGTTGCACATCGCATTATATTCATTTGGGAAATACTCTTATGACAGCACTTACATTAAACCTTAATTCTGTAATTAAACTGACAAGAGAGCAATTTTATCAATTGTGTGAAGAAAACCCCGATTTAAAATTAGAACGCAATGCCCAAGGAGAGTTGATTATAATGCCACCTACAGGAGGAGAAACAGGAAAAAGTAATTCTACTATTAACGCTCAAATATGGTTCTGGAACGACCAAAATCAATTGGGCGAAGTTTTTGATTCATCAACTGGATTTACTTTACCTTCAGGCGCTGACCGTTCTCCAGATGTTTCTTGGGTGGAAAAATCTCGTTGGGATGATTTGACTAAAGAACAAAAAGAAAAATTTATTCCCTTATGTCCTGATTTTGTAATTGAGATACTTTCGCCTAATGACAGCTTGAAAAAAACTCAGAACAAGATGCAAGAGTATATCGAAAATGGCTGTCGTCTAGGTTGGTTGATAAACCGAAAAAAACAGGAAGTAGAAATTTATCGTCCAGGACAAGATGTGGAAGTTTTAAAATTTCCTCAAACTATTTCAGGGGAAAATGTTTTACCTGGTTTTTTACTCAATATACAAAAAATTTGGTAAAAGGTTCGGTGTGTGAATTTCAGTTCTCATATACTATAATTACGGCGGGCAAGATGCCCACCCCACAAGAGTTATATAAATTTTAGATATGCAAACTAGATGTGGTTTAGCTTATCCAGCTTGAAAAATCTGTTCGGCTGTTAAATTCAATTCCGGGAAAGCAGGCGAGAGGATGCGGTCAGTGCCTATAAATTGAGTAACTTGGTATTCTCCATCGATTAATTGATAAATCGATATAGTAGGCTGTTTCGGATTACCAGTGAACTTTTTAGCGCCTAGACCAAGATAATCTACAACCCAGTATTCAGGAATTCCAATACCCTCATATTTACCCTGTTTTGTGTAGTAGTCATCATCCCAGTTAGTACTAACTACCTCAACGACTAAGGGAATTGATGCTGCAAGGCTTACAGTTGATTCTTTTTTCCATAGCGGTTCATTTATCAAATTAGGGCGATTCAGTAATAGCACATCTGGGGAGTAACCAGATTCCGAATTAGTTGGTTTTACCAGTGCAGTTTTGGGGATTGTATAAGGTAAATTTAATCGGTCAAATTCTACTATTAGTTTTCTTGCTATAAAACCAACAACATCTTCATGGTCTCCTACTGGTTGTGCCATTTCAACAATCACTCCATCATGTAATTCATATCTTCCACCTTCGGGTCGCCACGCTGCAAAATCTTCAAAAGTTACTAGTTTTGGTATGGCTTGAGTCATAATCTATCACCCCTAGTAGTCGTTTCGATCATATCGCTTTCTTACGTTCAGCCTTAACAGTAATATTAAGGGATACAGTACTGGAAAAGGTTTGTTGCGGAGAACTAAACTATGGTGGCAATAACAACATCCCCGGAAAATCGGGTTTTACTCCAAAATATCAGTTGGCAGACATTTAAAACCATGCTGGCTGAAACGGGTTCAGAACGTAATTCCCGATTTGCTTATGACAATGGAACCTTAGAAATTATGACCCCACAAATGCCGCACGAGAACTCAAATCGCTTAATAGAAGTTTTTGTTGGTGTATTGTGCGAAGAGTTGGGTTGGGAAATTAAACGCGCTGGTTCGTTAACTTTAACGCGAGATGATTTAAAGAAGGGAGCCGAGCCAGATAGTAGCTATTACATCCAAAATGAAGCGTTAGTTCGAGATAAAGAAAATATAGACCTCGCCACCGACCCACCCCCTGACCTTGTACTGGAAGTGGAATATTCCAGGTCTGCAATAGACAAGCTTAGACTTTATGCTGCGATGGGAGTCCCTGAATTTTGGCGTTATAACGGCAGTGTATTGCGAGTCTACACCCTTGCAGATGGGCAATACTCAGAAGTCCAAACCAGCCCTACTTTTGCGCCTGTGTTAGTGAACGAAATTCCTCGGTTTATCCAAGAAGCTAAAAAGAATGGGGAAATTGGTACTACCCGTGCTTTTCGGGCTTGGGTGCAACAGAAAATTTCTGGTGGGAAATAGTTAGAGCCGGGGCGAATTGAATTGCCTGCGGCACACTGCGTGTAGCTTGCTTCTCCGCAGGAGTACGCGGCTACACAGGCTTAGTCCGCGGAGGCAGACTAAGGAAAAATTGAGGGTTTGAAATCCACGGAGGTGGGTTTTGCTTGTATAGACGCGGTTTCTAACGGCCGATTTAACTATTTTTCATAAATATTAGGACTTACGCATTGACAAAAAATACCAAACATGAAAAAAAGATTAAAAACCATATCTTTCGTAAGGGCACAGCATTGCCGTGCCCCTACAGCATGGTCTATTTACGTAGTTTACCGCCGTAGGCATCGCAGGATAATTAAGAAAAGCCTGAAAACTTCCTCAAGATAGGCAATTCACATCACGATGCATTTGTACAGTACATAAGTACTAAATATTTAGTTAATCTCAGCAATAACTCTTCACCATCGGCAATGAATCCCAACAAACGTTAACCATCTCCTACCTTCTCATTCCCCTGTTTTCTTGATGATCGCGGGATTTACTAGGTATTTTTTCCTACTTTTGGGGTGGTTTTTAGTGAAACAAGTACCCTAAAATTACAAAAAATCCTGAAATCTATATAAATTAATGGTTTCATCTATCCACTTCAGGCTACAACACCTTAGAATGATTCATTGAAAAGTCGAGCCGATGGGATGTACAGCCGTTTTGAGTAAAGCTACTCCCAAAGGATGATTTTTGTATTTTCGCAAACAAAGATTTCAGTACAGATGCATCAGGGTGCATCCGTAAAGAATCTCAAGTAAACCTTCAGGAGTTTGACATGAACAAAGGTGAATTAGTTGATGCCGTAGCTGAAAAAGCTAGTGTTACCAAGAAACAAGCGGATGCAGTCTTAACTGCCGCTTTGGAAACCATTATTGAAGCGGTTTCCTCTGGTGATAAGGTAACATTGGTAGGATTTGGCTCATTTGAATCACGGGAACGTAAAGCCCGCGAAGGTCGCAACCCGAAAACAAATGAAAAAATGGAAATTCCAGCCACGAGGGTTCCTGCCTTCTCGGCAGGAAAACTGTTTAGAGAAAAGGTAGCACCCCCAAAAGCATAGGTTCTGTCTTCGGGAACCCTTTTTTAATGCGGCAACCTGCACACGGGGGAAATTTAGCCTGGGCAGCAGCACTGGCTGGCTGTCCCCCTGATGCTATTCTGGATTTTTCTGCTAGTATCAGCCCGTTGGGGCCTCCAAATAGCGCGATCGCTGCTATCCTGTCCCAACTTGGTAATCTTAAGCACTATCCAGACCCAAATTATAGTGAACTGAGACTAGCTCTCAGTCACTTCCATCAATTGCCGCCTGAGTGGATTCTGCCGGGTAACGGCTCCGCAGAATTACTCACTCTTATAGGTAGGGAATTAGCCCAATTAGCCGCGACAATTTTAATAACTCCAGCCTTTGGCGACTACTACCGAACCCTGAAGGCGTACAACGCTAAAGTGCTGGAGTGTCCTTTGTCATTGGTGAGCCAGTGCGATCTTCTCCCAAGGGGAGACGCTAAAAGCGATAGCGCAGCGTTAGCGAGTCCGCGAGCGTCTGGGGGTTTCCCCCATGAGCAACTGCGTTCGCATAGCGTCTCCGAAGGAGATACCCGAAGGGTCACTGGTGATTGGTCACTTGTAAAGGACAAAGGACAAAGGACAAAGGACAAAGGACTATTGCTGAATAATCCGCACAACCCAACCGGAAAACTATTTTCGCGGGACTCTATTTTGCCCTACCTGGAGCAATTTGCTTTGGTTGTGGTGGATGAAGCATTTATGGATTTTGTGCCGCCCAATGAGGAACAAAGCCTGATTCCGGTGGTACAGGAATATAGGAATTTAGTAGTATTGCGATCGCTAACCAAATTTTACAGCCTCCCAGGACTGCGATTAGGATATGCGATCGCACACCCCGACTGCCTAGCTAAATGGCAGCTATGGCGTGACCCCTGGCCCGTAAACACGCTAGCGGCGGCGGCGGCAATTGCAGCACTCCAGGATCCAGAGTTTCAGCAGCAAACTTGGGCATGGCTACCACCTGCACGAAACCAACTCTTTCAGGGTTTGGCTGAAATACCAGGATTGCAACCCCAAGTAAGCGCTGCTAACTTTTTACTGGTTGAGTCCCAAGAGTCTACTTTGCACTTACAGCAACAATTACTCAAGCATCACCAGATTTTAATCCGCGATTGCCTTAGTTTTAAAGAACTAGGCGATCGCTTTTTCCGGGTTGCTGTACGTGAAGAGTCCGATAACCAACGCTTACTAACAGCGCTAAAAGAGAGTTAGGAGTTATAAGTTATAAGTTAGGAGTTGAAGAAGGGTTTTAAACCTCATCTAAGTTGAGAACCGTAGTTTTCGCCCTCACCCTAAATCCCTCTCCCATATATGGGAGAGGGAGTTTGAAATTCTGGCTCCCCTTCTCCCAAATCTGGGATTCGGGGTTGGGGGATGAGGGCAAATCCTTTTCATCAGTGAAGAACTACAGGTTTCAAGATAGACGTGGTTTAACTCCAAACTCCAAACTCCAAACTCCAAACTTCAAACTCCTAACTCCTAACTTTAAATTCCTAACTCCTAACTTTAAATTCGCGTGACCGTTGACTACGATATTGTAATTATTGGCGGCAGTCTTGCTGGATACTACGCTGCCCTTGCTGCAACCCAACTACGTGCTACAGTTGCCCTGGTGGAACCCAAAGTAGACTACGGGTTTACTGCTCACCATGCTCTTACCGAAATCGGTAAACTGGCGCAGAAGTTGAATGATGCCGCTAGTTTTGGTATTCATGCCACACATACTGATACCTCAGAAGAATGCCATATATCTATGGCATGGCAAGAAGCTATGCTGTATGCTCAATGCGTCGCCTCAAATCTCAAAGAACAGCATTCTCCAGCCATCCTAGCCGCATTGGGGGTAGATATCATCGTTGGCAGCGGTCAATTTCAATCTTCACCCCAACTAGCTTTTGCCGTTAACAATCGCCTATTACGCGCCCGTACCTATTTGCTAGCCAGTGGTTCGCGTCCAGAAATTCCAGAGATAGAAGGATTGCAAGCCACTGGCTATCTAACCCTATCTAATATTTGGCAATCCTTACAGGGAGGAACATTACCCAAAAATTGGGTCATTATCGGCGGAATTCCCCAAAGCATTGAAATCGCTCAAACTTTAGCGCGGTTTGGTTGCAGTGTGACGCTGGTAGTCAAGCATCCATATCTTCTACCCAATATTGACCCTGAGATAGCCATATTGCTTCAGGCACAGTTAGAAGTCGAAGGTGTGCGCGTCCTCACCGATACACCAGTGACTCAGGTGAGGCTAATTGAGGATAAAAAGTGGATTCAAGCAGGAGATAAAGCTATTGAAACTGATGAGATTTTAGTGGTGACTGGACAACAGCCGAATCTTGAATCTCTAAATTTGGCAACAGTAGGTGTGAAATGGCATCGGCGTAGCTTGGTAGTGAATGATAAATTGCAAACCACTAACTACCGTATTTACGCTTGTGGTGATGTAATTGGTGGTTACGACTTTGCCAATATCGCTAATTATGAAGCAAAAATCGCCCTCAACAATGCCCTCTTTTTCCCCAGATTAAGAGTAGATTATCGCTCTATTCCTTGGGCAATGTTTTCTGTGCCAATGGTGGCGCAAGTAGGTTTAACAGAGGCACAGGCAAAACGCTTATTTAGTCGAGATGAAATTTTAGTTCTGCGACAATATTTTAAAACAGTGGCAGCAGCCCAAATCTGGGACGAAACTACTGGTATCTGTAAATTAATTGTGCTAAACAACGGCGAAATTTTGGGAGCTTCGATATTGGGGGCAGAAGCTGGAGAATTAATTAATTTGATTGCCTTGGCAATGTCCCAAAAAATTAAAGTCAAAGATTTAGCAAATTTATCTCCTGTCTATCCGAGTTTTTCAGAAATTCTAGAACAAGCTGCAAGAGAGTGGAGTAAGAAAAGGTTAAATAGCAATATTGCTTTGCAAGAGTTTTTAGAAGGCTTCTTCCATTTCCGCCGCAATTGGAATTTGTGAATGGGGAGTCAGAGCTATTTCATTCTCATCTAGCCCACCTTAGAATAAATTCTGAGGCTAATAGCACTCATTTGTCTAAAGACGACTAAGAAAGGCTTTTAGTCCACTTTAGTGGACTTGGGCTATTAGCCCGGAACTTTAGTTCTGGGCGGTTTATGTCTAGAACGAAATAGCCCTGAGTGAGGACTAGTACAGCTTGGCGTAAATACACATACCATTTTTAAACCTTGCAGTCCGCCGAATTTTCGTAGCTTTTAATGGTCTGCTTACTTCCGCCGTGCTGTACTAGGGAGTTAGAAGTTTGGAGTTGAGCTTCTGAAATCGGACTCGGACGTTGAGCTTCTGAACTCGAACGTTGGTTTAAAAACCCTGCATCAAAACCCATACCACTCCCGCAGCTACTAGAGGCACGCTGAGGTTATCACTACCGTGGGGTGAGACTGCCTCTGCTAGGGTGGCGAAAGTAGCAGTTATCACCGCAGTCAATAAGGCCCATCCTAAACCTAAAGCCTTTGCTAGGGGACTCAGCGATGAACCAGGTAGCAGCAACAGTACCAAGAAAATCACCACTGTACTCGCCACAAACATTGCTGCCGAACCTTCCCAGGAACGCACAGAATTTCCCACTTGGTATTTATGCTGCCCGAAGCGTCTACCGATTAATGCTGCCAGTGCATCACCCCAAGTCATCGCCATTACCCCAGCTACGGCGATTGGGGCGCTGTCTACTGGCCCATCTGGTCGCCATAGTAGCCCGAAAAGCAGCGTCACTGAGATAGCGAAATAAACTGTACCAGGGGAGCTATCCTGGGTATCCATTGCGCCGATGATTCGGTAGCGGTAAAACAGGTAGTTGAGTCCGATAAAGCTAGCAAAAGGTATAATTCCGATTTCCCAGTGCTTAAACAGTAGCAGGACACCAAAAACCCACATCCCTGCACCAATATGGATTACCTTGCGCGTCAAATCTGGCTTCACACCAAATAGCCTACGCAGTCCCTCGCCAATAACGAGCAGACTAGTTGCGTAAATATAAGAAATTCCTAGTCCGATAAAATCATTAGTCATTAGTCATTGGTCATTGGTCATTAGGGATTGGTCAATTATCAATAGTACTTTTTCCCATGCTCTCTCTGCTCCACTGGTTGTTCATTTAGTGCGATCGCTATTTCGTCTAAAGTTCTTTTCTATTAACGAAGCACTACCAATACCTTGAAGAATACCACGACCGATTAAACCGAAACCTCTACCAATTATTTGGGTGAGAATGAAGACTATACCGCTACCTGCAAAAGCTAATAGTGATTTTAAACGCGGTGCGATCGCATCACTAACTTCTAAAACCAATGTCACTAATAAAGGAATATTAGAAAGTTTTACTAACTCCTGATTTCGAGGAGCATAAACTGATGTATTGGCAATCCCACGAGGCGCAATTACAAATAGTTCGTAGCGACTTTCAAAAACGGCTTTTGGTTCATTTATATAATTTTTTAATCGATATTTCCACGACAACTCATTTCTAAATCGTTCAATTTCTCTTGTGGAAATCAATTGCCGCCCATAAAAATTTTGCTTAATCGCCTCTACATCTGCTAAAGAATTTAGCAGTGGTTGCACTACCCCATTCGCCACCTGAATCAACAAGTTCTCTAAAATCATTAATGCTTGGGACTTTGCCTCAGCACTGACTACTGGATAGGAGGTATTATCAATGTTCAATTCTGTTTGAAATATTAGATATGAATATAACTCACAAACTAACGGAATTTTATTAAGAATATCTTTTTGTACAACTTCTATACTTGGTAATAAATAATTAACAATTTCTATGTTTTTATTTTCCAATTTTATCCGAGAAAACTTCCCAAAAAAATCTGTAATTGCTGCTTGCCATAACTCGCGTAATAAGCTAAATCTTGCCTCATATAATTGATTTATATCTATTTTAGAAGCACCCAATTCATCCAACTGTTCAGCCAATTTTTGCAGGATAATATAAAGTAATTCTCGTTTTTTATCTTCACGAAATATGTCAATTTCTAAAGGGACATCTGTGACATTTTGTAAAGAAAATTGAAGTTTGGTAACACAAGATGCAAATAAGGCAGATTGTAGTGTTCCCGGACTAAGTAAAGGTGGCACAGTTTGCCTTTGTTGAATGGCACTACTCAACCAAGGAGTCATACCCGGCTCATCAGCAACGGGAATATCTTCCTCTTGCTTTTCTTGTGATGAAACCAACAACCGATTTAGCAACCAACGAGCTGCTAGCAGTTCTCGCCGTTGTCCAGCTAGAATTGCTCGATCTAATACTGGTAGTCCCGGAACTTGTAATTGTGCTGTTACTGCGGCTAGAGTAGCTTCAATGTGAGTAATTCCTGACAAACGTAAATTATTTCGGAGCTTATAGAAAGGGCGTGGGGAAGAGTTAGGAGCGATGCCCTGAGCCTGCCGTTCGCGCAGCGTCTCGTAGAGAAGGGTTAGGAGTGAAGAGTTAGGAGTTGTGATTGTCTCTGTGTCCCGAAACCAATAGGAACCACCATCTGCAACTTCTTGCATAGCGGCGACTAACTCAGGAAGTGGTGTACCTTTGGCGCAGTAGCCATTAATACCAACAGATTTTGCAGCCAATAGCAGTCCTTGTTCTTGAACAGAACTGAGAAGCAAAATTGGCAGGTTGGGATATAAGGCTCTAAGTTGCCGACAGAATTGTAAACCTAGCTGTTGACTGGTGGTGGAGCGACCATTACCGAATTCCAAAACCACCAAATTTACCTGATTTGGGTCTTCTTGGGCAATTTCTGCTAAAATCTGCAATGCAGCAGTATCAGTTTCTACCACTCCTGTTACTTCCAGGCTAGGAATTGCTTCCAGAGCTACCCGTAATCCCAGACGAAAAATCGGGTCTTGGTCGATTAACAATAATTTTAGAGGGCGATCGCTCATAGTCTACTCAATTACACAAGCACTGTTTTTTCCCAATCAGAAAAAAACTTTGATACAAAACTTTGTCTTCCCCATTGTCACCTGTTTTCGCAAACTGATAAATCGATCATAATTGCCTTATGCAGCCGTCACTGTGTAATTAAATGAACTTGAGTATTCGGCACTGGTTGGCAGAACGCTATATTGCAATCAATCAAATCAAAGGATTTTCGACGGGACAATTGGCAGGTATTACACTTAGCTGCTAATAAGCCAAAGTCTTCTCTGTTATGGGAAATTCATCATCGCTTGAGTCGATGGTTGTTGGGCTATCCGCTAACTGGCGGTATTAAGACGATGCTACTACGCTCAGGATTGACTCATATCCACCGCACTCCAGAAGCGATCGCTAATTTACAGGTGCAAACCTCCAACATGCAAATCTTACGGGGGCAAATCTTAATTCTGCCAATCTCACTAACGCCTGCTTCCCCTGCTCCCCCTGCCTTCCTGCTCCCTATCCCTCTTGCGGGTTACGGTAGCCAACAAAGTTAATACTGTAGTCAGTAATCCGCACTCCTGTTTCTTCTTCAATTTTGCGGATTAACTCTTCTGGGAGTTCCACATGGACATCAAGAATTTGATTTGTATCTATACAGTTTACATGACTGTGAGAGTCACTGATATTGCCGTACAAACGCCCATCACAGCGTTCAATACACTCAATGATGCCCTGACTGGATAATGCTTCTAAATTTTGATAAACAGAAGTATGACCGATATCTTTACCTTGTTGGTTCAAGCGATCGTAAATCTCTCTAGCAGAAAGATGTTCATTTGCTTGCCAAAGTAATTCCAGAATAAAGCGACGCTGGCGGCTGACGCGCATACCCAAGATTTGGCACTGCTCAAGCGCATCTTCTAGGGAACGAATTGGTTTTGTAGAAATTGTTTCTTTTTGCATATTACAGTTTCTTAACTGTTGAGGGAATTTTCCCATTTAAATGTTTATTGCTTAATTTAATATATGCAATGATATTGCACACTACTTTTTGACCTGTACTTGTGTTTTGGCTTTTGATGCTGCGGAAGTTACAGGTTGCGATAATGATTTTTTTGCTTATTGACGGCTACTTTGCCAGACCTTAATCTAAAACAAACTCATTACAACTTTAACTTAAAATTGCTGTAAATGTCCACCTTGAGAAAGGCAACGCCTGCCCCAAGTAGGCTAATTCTAATGCCACACCATGTTAATGGTGTAGTAATTTTTTAGTTAAATATAAGTATTTATCGCCATTACGAAAGTAAGATTTAAGTGTAGAAATCCGGTGTAAGTGAGTGGCGTAGGCGTAGCCGCGCCGCAGGCATCGCCATCTGCTGATATCAAGGCTAGCAACTAGTACCGTAAGGCGGAAGTCAAAAATCACGCATTCAAAAGTTTTGTATATCAAGGGTTTTGCAAGTTTTAAAATGGTAGCTTGATTTACGCTGCAATGTACTAGATGTATATTTGTGATAACCAGCGAAAACTAAGCAAAACTATTACATGAATTTGAGAAGGTCAGATTTGCGTATAAATCTTGTATAGTTTGACGAATTATCAACACAAAAATACTAGTAAATACTAATTTATTTCTAAAGGTTAATCTAGCGTCAATCCCTGAAAGCTGCTACTGTAGATTCTCGATCCTACAGTTGAGCATCAAGAAAGTGGCTGCTGAATCAAAGACAATAGCGATCGCACTCAATAATGATTTCATTAACAATCTAGATCTGTCGTCTGCGTCAACGGTGATTGAACAACTGCTGCAAGATGGGGCCGCATCCCATGAACAGCAGCTACGCTTTGATATCAATTATGAACTCGAACCTGGCGATCCACGGGAACTCTCAGAAATTCCAGAGGTGCGGCTGTGGTTTGTGCGCTTAGATGCCAAATATCCTTGGTTGCCATTTTTACTAGATTGGAAAGCTGGAGAATTTGCTCGTTATAGCGCCATGCTTGTACCACACCAGTTCAGTTCTAAAGAAGGCATTCAGTACAATCCTGAAGCATTAGAAATATTTTTGATGCACAAAATCTTTATTTTAGGTGATTGGCTCAAACAACAAAATATCCCCAGCCTCTCACGACTGAAGTCTATGGCCCAAATGCTGGGTTATGAATTAGAAGATGCTTTTTTTGAAATATTTTGATCCTGAATAAACACCCGAAGAACCCCACCCCTTAATCCCCTCCCCGCTTGCGGGGAGGGGAGACAAAGCGTAGCTTTGGCGGGGTGGGGTGCAATGACTATGGGAATCATGACTAAATTGTCTGGACATGATATAACCGCAAAATCTAGCTGTCACGTCCAGGTTTTGCGGTCATTCAACAAACGCATAACTATATTGGATATCCAATAGACTAATTGTAGAAATTGAGACAAACTGCTGGTTTAGCCGCCCCAAATTTTCTCCAAAACTTCGTTTGGTGAAACATCCGCCGTTTTTCCCGTAGGGGATTCAATGGCCAGGAATTTATCGTTTTTCGGCAACAACTTAGCTGGATCAGTGGGCCCAAATAGGGCGATAGTATAGGTTTGGACTGCAACACTCAGTTGTAGTGCCGGACTATCAGTAGACAACATCAAATTTGCCCCGGCGATTATGGCAGTTAACTTACCAATATCATCTGGGGCAGTCACCTTGATATTTGGAGAAGACCCCAAAAGCGATCGCACAAACTGCTCATCGTCAACTCCCTTAATCACCACCACAGGCATATCCGGTTGCTTCTCTTGGAAGTTTTGAATAATTTGCTGCCACTTCTGGACAGGGTAGATTTTATCCAGTTCTTTAGCCTGGGATAACTGGCCAGAACCGCCATGAATCAAGATATAGCCTGTTTCATGCACCCCTAAGCGTTTTTGTTCCTTTTCTGCCCACTCAATATCTGTTTTTGGCACATTTACAGCTAATTCTGGGACAGGGGTTTTTATGCTTAATGGTTGCAGCAAATCATGATATGCTGCCGCCGCATACTGGGATGGTTTGAATGGCACAGCGTTGGTAAGAAAAACCGAACCTTTGCCTTGGTAGCCAATGCGTGTGGTAATTCCTGTCAACCAGACTAAAAAACCCACCAACCAATTTTGCTTAACAGCAATGGCAACATCGTATTCGCGATCGCGAATTGTCCCCACCAAGTTACCCCAATCTGCCAGACTATTACGGTCTTGAAAATCAAAGGTCAGTACCTCGTGAACTGACTTGCTCACTCGATAGGCAGCCTTTGACCGGGGTTCAACAACGACATCTATCTGAGCGTTAGGGTAATTACGCTTCAGGTCATCTAGAGTCGGAAAGAAGAGAATTTGGTCGCCAATTCCGCCAGGTACAAGGGCTACTACTCGCATAATATTTATTGACGCTTACTCGCTCCCTATTTTAGGGGAAAATATATAGCTTAAAGATTGAGGAATTCTGTGTATTTACTAATTCCATCTGCGGGAATAGGAAAAAGAATGGGGAGTAACCGCAATAAACTCCTGCTGCTCGTGCGATCGCAACCAATTATTGCCTGGACTCTATTAGCCGCAGAAGCCGCCAATACAATCACTTGGATCGGAATTATTTCCCAACCTACCGATTGGCCAGACTTCAACGCAATTCTCGCCAATCTCAAGCTAACTAAACCAGTGGAATTGATTACAGGTGGTTCCACCCGTCAAGAATCTGTTTACAATGGCTTGCAGGCGCTACCAGTAGCCGCAGAACAAGTGTTAATTCATGATGGGGCTAGATGCCTGGCCACACCAGATTTATTTAACTCTTGTGCCGAGGCCATTCGCCATTGTCCCGGTTTAATTGCTGGTGTACCCGTCAAAGACACCATCAAAGTTGTCGATGAACAAGGCATAATTCAAAAAACACCTGATAGACGGCAATTATGGGCGGCACAAACTCCTCAAGGATTTGACGTGAAGTTGTTGAAACAGTGCCACGCTGAAGGTGTCCGTCAAGGTTGGGAAGTAACTGACGACGCCGCTTTATTTGAAAGGTGTGGTATTGAAGTGCGAATTGTCGAGGGAGAAGAGACAAATTTAAAAGTGACAACTCCACAAGATTTAGCGATCGCAGAATTTATTCTCACAACTAGAGGCTTTTGAGGGAAATGAAGAGGCAGAGAGACAAGGAGAACAGGGCTATTTTGTTCTAGACATAAACCTCCCAGAACTAAAGTTCGGCGGCTCATAGCTAAAGTCCGTTAAAACGGACTATAACATGAGTCTCAGTCGTGCTTTAGACGAGTTTCGCTATTAGACTCAGAATTCATTCTGAGGCGGGCTAGATGAGAATGAAATAGCCCTGACAAGGAGAATAACTAATGCCCAATGCCCAATCCCAAATTTGAGAGTTTCAAACAATATTTTTATTTTGACAATTTAGGATATAATCCCACACACTTGTTGATTGTTAGTTGTCATGTACCAATGAACAATGCCCAATGCCCAATACTTCGACTGCGCTCAGTACAAGTGCCCAATGACAAATGACCAATGACAAATGACCAATGACAAATGACCAATGACAAATGACTAATAACTAAATGATTACAGCCACAGCGACGAAGATAGAAGCGATTCTCTATTTAAAGGGTAAACCCTTGTCGCTCGGCGAAATCGCCGAGTATGCAGCGTGCGATCGCGCCAGTGTCAAAGAAGGCATAATTGAACTAATGGACAACTATGCCCACCGAGATAGCGCCCTAGAGGTAGTAGAAACCCCAGATGGTTACAGTTTGCAACTACGGTCTGATTTTCATGACTTAGTGCAAACTATGATACCAGTAGAATTGGGTGTAGGTGCATTACGGACTTTAGCCGCGATCGCCCTTAATAGTCCGATACTCCAGAGCGACTTGATTAACCTGCGCGGTTCAGGAGTATATCAGCACGTTCCAGAACTCGTAGAACTTGGTTTCATCCGAAAGCGCCGAGACAGCGACTCTCGCTCCTATTCACTCCAAGTAACCCCGAAATTTCATCAATATTTCCAAATCGAACAACTCCCCCAAATACTTTCCAGTAGCCAGAAGGAAGAACAACTGGAACTAGAACTAGAACTGGAGGGAGTGGGGAGTGGGGAGTAGGGAGTGGGGGGAGGCAGGGGAGGCAGGGGAGAATAATTAATAACCAATGCCCAATGCCCAATGCCCAATGCCCTCCTCTTGACTTATACCTGTGGTGAATGCGCTACCCTTGTACTATGGTTTAGAGTAGAGTTAGCAATTAAGCTAAATAAAACTGCCAATGGTGTTTAATCCTGACTTTTTAAATGACAACTCTGAGGAACACCCTAATCAACTTCTTTCCGACCACTCTGAGCAATACCCCAATCAGTTACTCAAATATCTACAGCATCAGTCTCCTGATGTTTTAGCGAGGATTGCTCAGTCCGCCAGCCCTGAAATTAAACAAATCATCTCGCAAAATGTCCAAGGGCTTGTGGGAATGCTCCCGCCAGAAAGTTTCAACGTGCAAATCACAACAGATCGGGACAACTTAGCTGGGCTTCTAGCGTCGGCAATGATGACAGGGTATTTTCTGCGTCAGATGGAACAAAGAATGCAGTTAGAGCATTTGTCTAATGGTCAATAATCAATAGTCAGTGGTCAGTAGTCAAATATTCTGGGACTATTGACCAAATAAGTACTAACTCGTAATTCGTAATTAAAAAGGGTATAAACCTCATCTATGTTGAGAACCGTAGTGTTTTGCCCTCACCCTAAATCCCTCTCCCAAGTAGGGAGAGGGACAACTTTGCGGCTCCCCTTCTCCCAAATTTGGGAGAAGGGGCTGGGGGATGAGGGTTTATTTCTTTTCATACAGAAAGAACTACAGTTTTCAAGGTGGACGCGGTTTAGCAGCCTACACTAAATTAAAAATTCAGTGGTTAACAAGACTTGTGTGGAGAGTTCAAGCTTCCACGGATAGCGACGTGCAAAGCGAGTCCGTCAGAGTCTTGCAACTACGAATTACGTTAGCGCAGCGTTAGCGACGCAGGAGCGTCATTATGAATTACGAATTATTTTGACTATTTCCTTTCAGGATAAACTCCTGATTGAACTTTAAAGGTTTGAATTTTACCGCTACGGTTGACTTCGATCGCTAAAATTTCCCCAACTTTGCTAGACTCTACCAGCTTCTGAACTTGGGCTGAGATTTTGACTGGTTTACCGTTAACTTTTTGAATCACGTCTCCAGCAAGCAGTCCTCCACGCTTGGCTGGGGAATCATCTGTGACTCCTTTAATTACAATGCCAGCTTCCTGCTGAATATTGATCTGATTTTCTTGATTGATCTGCTGTTTTCTGATTGGAGAAAGGTCTGCCATTTCAATACCCAAGAAGGGATGTTCCACACGCCCTTTGGTAAAAAGTTCATTGGCGATGCGGGCGGCGGTTTCAATGGGGATGGCGAAACCGAGTCCTTGAGCATCAGCACGGATGGCAGTGTTAACACCAATCACTTCGCCTTGGGCGTTTAACAAGGGGCCACCAGAATTACCAGGGTTAATTGCAGCATCAGTTTGGATAAAGCTGACTCGTTTATCTGGGACGCCGACTTGAGTGCTGGTGCGATCTGTAGCGCTGATGATGCCGATAGTGACAGTATTATCCAAACCCAGAGGATTGCCAATAGCGATCGCCCATTGTCCTGGTATTAGGTTTTGCGAATTGCCTAACTTCACTGTTGGTAAATGATCCGCTTCTATTTTCACCACTGCCACATCTGTCACTGAATCAACTCCTACCACCTTCCCCTCTAGACTCCGACCATCTTTGAGAGTGACTTGTACTGTATCAGTGTCTGCTACCACATGAGCGTTAGTGAGTAATTCTCCATCTTCGCTCAAAATAAATCCCGATCCTGTACCGCGCTCAATGCGTTCTTGGGGAATTGGTTGCTCATCCTCTCCAAAGAATCGCCGCAAGAGGGGATTTTTCAAAGCGTCAGAGATAGGATTTGCGACTTTGCGAGTGGCATTAATTCGTACCACAGCCGGGCCAACTTTTTGCACTGCCGTCGCAATAAAATTCACATTATCGCCCCCAGTAGCCCCAATCGCTCCGTTAGAAGAATTTGGCACTACAGATTCTGGAGGCGAAGCCGTTGTTACATTTTTTAACTGTTGGAACGAAGAATTTTTTAGCAGGAGATAGCGACTGCCAAATAAACCTGCACCACAGCCGAACACCAATAAAAATACATAAACCGCCAGTTGCTTTAAGGATAACTTCATAATCATTCTGCTTAAGGACAGAAATGCAGTTGCTAATTTCTAAGTGTAGTCAAGCTAACGGCAAGTGGACAGATCAATTTACGAGGAATTGGGCAGAAGAGGCAGGGGGCAGAGGAGAATAATTTTCCCCTGCTCCTTCATTCCCCACTTCCCACACTCTCCATCTAAAATTTAATAATGCGATCTTGACCTGTATACATGACTTTACCCTTTCGTCAACTGATTCTCTGTAGCTTAGTTAGCGCCTTGAGCTTAGTATCCATACTGCCAAACTTCAACAGCGCCAAAGCTGCTGTGGGTGGTTGCCCAACTCCAGCCCTATCTCGCTTCCAACGCCATAAAGTTGTTCGTGGCGAAACTTTGGAGAGCATAGCGAAGCGCTACAATCTCATACCTACAACTATTATCGGCATGAATCCAGCTTTGCAGAACAGTGCAATCGCAGCCGTTGGTAGTGTACTTCAGATTTCTCCCTACAATGGGATTGTCGTTGAAGTACCTCGCGGTCAAACTTGGCGACAAGTGGCGGCACAATACAAAGTTCGTGCTGATAGCCTTTTTGAGGTGAATGGCTGCCAACAAGACCCCAGAATTGTGTTTGTTCCGGGGGTAAATTGGTCGCCCAATGGTGTTGTAACTAAGTCCCCTTTACCTACTGATGCAGGTACGCCAAACCGTGCATCCCTTTCTGGATATCCTTTGGGGGAAGTGGCAAATGTGGGATTAGCTTATGGCTGGCAAATTAATCCTGCTACAGGTGAAGTTTTCTTCCATAGTGGTGTTGATTTATTAGCACCAGTTGGTAGAGATGTGCTAGCGATCGCACCTGGAACCGTAGCCTTTGCCAATGACCAAGGTTCTTATGGCAAGTTGGTCATCATTAATCACACTGGCGGACTCCAAAGCCGCTATGCCCAGCTTGACAGTATCAAGGTTACTGTCGGTCAACAAATAAAAAAAGGAGACTTACTAGGAACGGTAGGCACTAGTGGACAACCAACCTCCAGTCAACCGCATCTGCATTTTGAAGTACGTTCTAGCTCATCTCTGGGTTGGGTAGCGCAAGATCCAAAGGGTTATTTAAAGAAATGAGGTTCGTTTTTAAACGCAAAGGGACGCAGAGGGAAACGCAAAGGAACGCGGAGGGAATCTCTGTGTTCCTTTGTGGAACTTTTGTGATTCTTTACGTTAAAAAAAGGATGCTATATTTTCGGTAGATTTTAGGATGTGCATTCCTGCCTCTGCAAACCTTGCAAATGCTGCATCAGCCTGTTCTGTGTAGTCCACAATATCTGGAACGACAACGGGGGAAGTGCAATCTTCTAAGAGATATATTTTTTGAGCAAGGGTAGCATCTACCTGTTTAATTTCTGTTAATAAATCGTCAATTGTCCAAGCGACGCAGTGACTTTTAGCTTGACCACCAATAATTACAGCATCATATTCTAAAAGTTGCTTAATCAGGCGCGTGTTCTTTAGAGCAAGTGGACGTTGCTCAAAATCTTCCAATACCTCTGGACGTAAAATGGAATAATTTTCTGTTAAGGGATTTTCACCTTTAATTTCAAATTGCGTCTGACTCTGACGAGCAATGCCGTGGAAAAATATGGCTTCTTCTACTGATGAAACTAAAGCATGACCAATACCACCCAACATAGAATGATAAGGCCAAACTGTCAGGGGATATTTACCGTCTTGACTGAGTTGCTTAACGTAATGGTAAGTATGTTTTTCTAATAATTCATAATCCCCATTAGTAACAGTGTCAGCAACTGCTGGGTTAACTTTCCAGATGCCTTTTTCAATGTCTGTTGGGGTGATGTTAGTCGCTGCTGGAGTGGGATGTTCTCCGGCGGTGTTCACCCAAAATATGGGATGGAAGATTTGCGTTGCTGTGTGGGTATCTAGAGTAGGTACAATTTTTGTAATTACTCCCAAGTTGCGATAGATAAACTCACATAACCTGACGTTATCATCCACCGCCGCATTCCCGGATTTTCCACCTACAAATAATTCAAATCCTGGGATACAGAAGGTGTTTTGCACATCAATTAATAGTAAGCAAATCCGGTTTTTATCTAAAGATGCAGGTTTGATATCGTGTTGTCTTGCCCAGTTCTCAGCTTCTGCGGCACGTTCTTGGTAAGGTACACGCCAGACTTCGCCCACTTTTTCAGAGTTAAAATGTGTGGGAATTGGTAGTTGAGTTGTTGTTTGGGTATTCATAATTACAGTCGCTTTTATTCTGTAATAACATCAATAATTCCAATACCCAAATTTTCCAAGTTCAGTGCCTACCTCAGTAAACATCATCATGAGAACCCAAGGTCAACAAAGAAATTACTAATTCCCCAGAATCGGGATGAGGAACAAACTCAAATAGAATACGATTGTTGTAGTCTATGGAACAAGCCCATGTACCCAATAAATCCCCTTTAAGTTTATGAGTACGCAAGCTAGGGTAAAACGGATCTTCAGCAAGTTGTTGTAATGTTTGCTCAACTACAGAGCGTAATTGCTGATTTCGACGGGCTAAACGCTTAAAATCTCGAATAAATCTTGCACTCCATAGCAGTTGCATCAATCATCCAACTCCGCCATTAAATCAGCAACAGTTCCACTACGTACTTCCCCTTTAGCGTAGGCTTCACGAGCTTCTGCAACCGCCTTTAATAAGTCATCCCGTCGCTGTTGTTTGAGGCGCTTTTGGATAATATCTACAAGAATAGCCTGAGCTTCTGGTTCTAATGCTTCTACTGCTTCTATGGCTTTCTGGAATGTAGATGTTTTTTCTAGCATGGGCGTCAAAGAATTTGGTGATAAGTCTAATTTAGCTGGTGGGATGTGTAATCTGTTTGCTCAATAGTATATTTGTATTATGAAAATACAAATTTAGCGATCGCTCTTATAAACCGAGATGAATTACTCAAACGCTATGCCGCAGGTGAGAGAGAGTTTTCAGGAGTTGACCTAAGTGGTGTCAACTTAGAAGGTGTTGAGTTGTATGGTGTCAACCTCAGCAAGGCAAATTTAAGTAATGTCAATTTAGGCTATGCTGACATCATTTCTAGCAACTTGCAAAAAGCTAACCTGAGTGAAGTAAGTCTAAATCATACTCAAATTGATAAATGTGATTTAACAGGTGCTAACTTGAGAGGCATGAATGCATTTAAGTCATCTTTTGAGGGTTCTAATTTAACTGGTGCTGATTTGAGTCAGGCTCGATTAAGAGAAATCGGTTTGCAGAATGTAAATCTCAGTGATACTAACTGGGAAAAAGCAAATATTGATAGTTGGTTTTTAGTCGAATTTAAGCATTACTTGAAAAAAGTTTATCTTAAGCGTACTGTTTTATATGTTGACGATACCAATGAAATAAATAACTGTGAAGCAAATTTAACTGACGCTATTTACTACAATTCTGATGGTTTTAAAGACACAGCAGCAAATGATCCGCCAGGTGTAATTCGCATATATCCCGGTGCTGACTTAAGTGGAATAGATTTTAGCGGTTGTAATCTCAGCAATCTTCACTTGGAACGCGTAAATATGAGTGGCAGTAATTTAAGAGGTGCTAACTTAATACACACGGATTTAAGGAATGCTAACCTCACAAATACAGACTTGCGAGATACTTATTTGAGATATACAGACTTGCAGGGCGCTATCTGATGCAACACTATCATGCCAGAAAAGAGAATTGAAGAAAATCAACTACATGAGGTTGAAGATGCTGAAGAGATTGATTATATATTAGATAATGACGAATTAACTTTTGATCATGACGATCAATAATTTATTCACTATTTGTATTAATTGCCATCACTTACATCTATGAGGCTTAGGAATTGGATACTCACAGAGTATAGTTGTAATTAAAACCGCACCATCAGGAATCGAGTGAATTACAGATATTGCAGGTTGGGTCATAGAACTACTCTGATATTAGTAGTATTTATAACTCAGTAATAAAGCTCTGCCTGCGGCGGGCTACGCCAAAGCTACTCAGATACATATTTTAAGAGATGAGAAAAAACCGTTAATTTCTTCTGCTGTCTTATTCTCCATTTTTTTTCTACTTAATCGTCCAAAAAAGCCCTAGCTGTGGCAATCTGAGAGACAGAGATTTATTAAATCTGATATTTTAGCTACAGCAAATTTACCTAATCAGGTTATGCAAACTCTGCCCACACTAGAAACTTCAAATACAACATTAAGTCAACCTACCTTTGATACAACTATCAAGCGGCGTAAAACCCGTCCTGTAAAGGTGGGAAATGTCACCATTGGCGGCGTCTACCCCGTTGTCGTGCAGTCAATGATTAACGAAGACACTCTTGATATTGATGGTTCCGTGGCTGGTATTCGTCGTCTGCACGAAATAGGCTGCGAAATTGTCCGTGTCACAGTACCGAGTATGGCTCATGCTAAAGCTTTAGCAGAAATTAAACAAAAATTAATTAAAACTTACCAAGACGTACCAATTGTGGCTGATGTCCATCACAATGGGCTGAAAATCGCTGTGGAAGTCTCCAAGCACATAGAAAAAGTGCGGATTAATCCGGGGTTATATGTCTTTGAAAAGCCTAACGTCAATCGAACCGAGTATACTAAAACCGAATTTGACGAAATTGGCGAAAAAATCCGCGAAACCCTAAAACCTCTAGTAGTTTCTTTGCGCGATCAAGGTAAATCGATGCGAATTGGGGTTAATCACGGTTCCCTCGCTGAAAGGATGCTATTTACCTACGGTGACACACCAGAAGGCATGGTGGAATCTGCCATAGAATTCATTCGCATCTGTGAATCTTTGGATTTTCGCAACTTGGTAATTTCCATGAAAGCCTCACGAGTACCAGTGATGCTAGCCGCCTATCGTCTTATCGCCAAGCGCATGGATGAACTGGGTATGGATTACCCATTACATTTAGGCGTTACCGAAGCGGGTGATGGCGAATATGGGCGAATTAAATCCACCGCTGGTATTGCTACCTTACTTGCTGATGGCATTGGCGATACAATTCGCGTGTCACTTACAGAAGCACCAGAAAAAGAAATTCCCGTCTGTTATAGCATTCTCCAAGCTTTGGGATTGCGAAAAACTATGGTGGAATACGTCGCTTGTCCTTCCTGTGGACGCACTTTGTTTAACCTAGAGGAAGTGCTGCACAAAGTTCGGGAAGCCACTAAACACTTAACTGGTCTTGATATAGCGGTTATGGGTTGTATTGTCAATGGCCCCGGAGAAATGGCGGATGCCGACTATGGTTATGTTGGCAAAACACCTGGTTACATTTCTTTGTATCGTGGCAGAGAGGAAATTAAAAAAGTCCCAGAAGATAAAGGGGTAGAGGAATTAATTAACCTCATTAAGGGAGATGAACGCTGGGTAGAACCGTAAGGGGTTAGGGGAGTGGGGGAGAAATCAATTCAAAATTCAAAATTCAAAATTAAAGGAAATTCTGCTTCCTGCTTCCTGCCTCCTGTGCCCATCCCGATTCCTCATTCCCCACTCCCCACTCCCCACTCCCCACTCCCAAAAATTTTGTATAAACCATCAAGTTCGCCGGATTGTCAAGTATTTTGTTTAAATTAAGGATACATAGTCGGTCTGCACAGTGATAGCCTGTGTTAGATTGAGCATACTGACTATATATTTTCCCTCTGACGCAGCTGTCATTATGGTGATTACAAAAAGTAGACTTGTTTTGGGTGCTACGGCAGTGACACTCTCCACGATCGCTGTTACTAGCCTTGGCATTCATTCCCGAGGTCAGGCTTTATTTAAAGCAAGTCCTAAACAATTAGTAGACGAAGTTTGGCAAAATATATACCGCAATTACGTAGATGGTACTTTTAATCAAGTAGACTGGCAGGCTGTTCGTAAAGAATACTTAAGCAAGTCCTACAGTAATCCGCAGGAAGCGTATAAGTCCATTCGGGAAATGCTCAAAAAGCTAGAAGACCCATACACCCGGTTTATGGATCCAGCAGAATTCAAGAATATGCAAGTGGATACCTCTGGAGAATTGACAGGTATTGGGATCACGATCAGTCAGGATGAAAAAACCAAGCAATTGGTTGTAATTGCGCCAATCGAAGATACACCAGCTTTTAAAGCTGGTGTTTTAGCAAAAGATGTCATCCTCAAAATCGACGGCAAAAATACCAAGGGAATGGATACGAATCAGGCAGTATCCCTGATTCGAGGTGAAGCAGGATCGAAAGTCAGCCTAACGATTCAGCGCGACGGTCAAACAAAACAGTTTGACATCAAACGGGCGCGGATTGAAA
Organism: Nostoc sp. CCCryo 231-06; assembly: GCA_023522315.1. Taxonomy (GTDB): domain Bacteria; phylum Cyanobacteriota; class Cyanobacteriia; order Cyanobacteriales; family Nostocaceae; genus Nostoc. Next base: position 20,288 of record JAHCSU010000182.1, on the reverse strand, counting down.
TTCATCCAGTTAAATATTCGCAAAAGAAAACTCCAGCAGGTAATCTTGGCTACATTCGCCTGAACCAGTTCAGCGCCAATGCTGGTAAAGAAATGCAAACCGCTATCAAGGATTTAGAAAGTAAACAGGTAGCTGGATATATTCTGGATCTGCGTGGTAATCCAGGCGGCTTGCTCTTCTCTAGTATAGAAATTGCCCGGATGTGGTTAAATAAAGGCACAATTGTTTCCACCATTGACCGCCAAGGTGAGCGAGAGCGGGAAGTGGCAAACGGACGTGCGCTGACAAATAAACCGTTGGTGATATTAGTAGATAAAGGTTCAGCCAGTGCCAGCGAAATCCTCTCAGGAGCGTTGCAGGACAACAAGCGTGCTACTTTGGTGGGTAGTCAAACCTTTGGTAAGGGACTGGTGCAATCGGTGCGTCCCCTAGAAGATGGTTCAGGATTAGCGGTGACAATTGCTAAATACCATACGCCTAATGATACAGATATTAATAAGCATGGTATTGCTCCAGATGTCAAGGTGGACTTGACTGATGCCCAGCGACAGAACTTGTGGCTCAACGAACGTGACAAGCTCGCTACTTTAGCAGATCCTCAATTCGCTAAAGCAGTGGACGTAATAGGTAAAAAAATTGCTGCTAAGGGCGCAGCCACAGCAGAAAAATGAAAAGTTGGGAATAAAGTTAGGAGTGAATAGTGAGGAGTTAGGAATAAAAACCATCATTGTCAACTCCTGTAGAGACGCGATTAATCGCGTCTCTACTGCTAACTTAAACTGGTTGGCACTTTCCAGCCCTAATAAGTCCGACACGCCGAGCGATCGCTTCTTCTTGCGAACTAAAAGGCCCCCACTGTTCTATAATCTCTACATTATCGTCTCCAAGTTTATCGCTGGGGGCAATTTCGCAATTCCCAGCAGACCGCTTGACAATATACCAAGTTTGTGAATCATTCATACTTGAAATAAAACATTTGTTTTTTACAGTAAAAATTCTACGGCATAAAGAAAATATTCTCGCGTGTATGCGATTACATCGGATCTGATTTAGCTATAAACTACACTCACCAACCAGTTCTTTACAGTCATAAATTTGCTATTTGCGCTTATAGCGTTTCTCGTTTATGTGAGGTACACCCATAGGGGCACGGCAGTGCCGTGCCCTTACATTTCGCAATATAATGTTGTACCGCATGTGAATGGGAACCGCTATATCTACCCACTGATGAATTTTAATAAAAATATAAAGTGTACTTAAATAAGTAGAAAAAGTATTGTATATAATACATATATAATACTTTTGAAATTTAAGGGATTGATATGCGTTTACCTATCATTATCAGTGCCGGGTTATTGCTATCTTTCGGACTGAACCTACCAGTAATGTCCAAATCTCCCATAGAGATAGCACAATCGCCACCGAAGAATAACTTGAATTTAAGGCGAGCAGAAAAGCGATTAGAATTTAATCGCCGTTTCTGGAATCAGCAAAATATTTACAACTATAGTTATGAACTCAGCAATAGTTGCTTTTGTATAGGCGATGCTAGGGGGCCTGTAGTAATTAAAGTACGTAATGGTCAAACAACTTCCATCACTTCTGTAGCTACAGGTAAACCAGTTAATCCAGAATACTTTCAAAATTACAACACAATTCCTAAACTGTTTGATGTGATTCAAGATGCTATCAACCGTAAAGCCTTCAGCCTGAATGTGCGGTACAATGCAAGATTCGGCTATCCAACCCAAATTGATATCGATTACAACAGTCAGATAGCTGATGAAGAAAGATATCTCACCATTGAGAATTTTAAGGTAATTAAATAGCTGCCACTGCAAACAGAAAATTAGAGATTAAAGCAATAAGTATACTTACCTTATCTTGCATAAATGCTTAAATTGTCATCTTGAGCGGAGCGAAACATCTAGTGAAAATTTTCTCTCCCCTGAGTTCCGCTCAAAATGACATTCCTGATTTTTTAACTTTTGCAAGAGGTCTATTAACTGCTGGCGTTTAAGTTTCTATGTGCTGCTGTGCGAATCACCTTCATTTTTCCCATAATTAAATTTCCTCTAAGAAAAAAGATTGGTGTTGCTGATTAGATGTATAAATCTTGGTATAGGGATGCGAAATTTTTAGCGTAGGCATCGCTCCTCAGCAAGGTAATGGTAAAGTAGTGATTTGCTGATTGTTAACTCTTGCCGAACAAAGATTTCCGGCTATGGTGTCACTACATCTTTACCATTACAAAAATCTTTAGTTTTGTATCACTGGATGCTTGATATTGAAGTGAAGAACTCGGACACTGTTTTTGCAATCAAAACTACAAAAACGTGAAAAAAATCAAGATTTTCAAGTTTCTGCTGCCATTTGTGGTAGTAGTTTTATTCATAATTGGGTTGGCAAAGATAGTACCAGCCCAGTCATCAGTAAGTGTTCACCTAACCCTTGGCAACCCCAGCAATGCTGGAACTTCCAGCCTAAATAACTACTTGCTGGTAAAACCACAGTATGTAATTGGTTACAACTGCTCAATAGGTAGAGCAAATTGGGTATCTTGGCAGTTGAATAGTAGTTGGTTAGGTAGCACACCAAGGCAAGATAATTTTCGGACTGATACAACACTTCCTTCTGGGTGCTATCAAGTTCAATCTACCGATTTTAGCGGAAGTGGGTTTGATCGTGGTCACATGACACCTAGTGGTGACAGAACTAGTAGTGTTAGCAATAATTCTGCCACTTTTTTGATGAGCAACATGATTGCTCAAGCCCCAGATAACAATCAGGGAATTTGGGCAAACCTGGAGGAATATTCCAGAACTTTAGTAGGACAGGGTAAAGAACTCTACATCATATCTGGTGGATATGGGATGGGCGGTACTGGTTCTAACGGAAGGTTCTATACAATAGCTAATGGACGGGTTCAAGTCCCTAGTATCACTTGGAAAATTCTTCTTGTACTGGATAATCCAGATTTAGGTCTTCCTGGCGTGACAAGCAACACGAGAGTTATTGCTGTCAGTATTCCCAACACTCAAGGGGTGCGAACAGCAAACTGGAGAAACTATCGGGTTAGCGTTGACTCATTAGAATCCCTAACTGGATACAATTTTCTCTCACAAGTTTCAACATCTATTCAGTCTGTCATAGAAGCGCAAGTTGACAATTTATAAGTTTAGATAATTTCAAAAATGAGAAAGCCTAGCCGCATAGATGGCTAGGCTTTTATTTAGAAAAATTTCCAAACTGCTTACTAGGTTTCAACCAGTTTTGTTACTACTCCAGCTAAGTCACCATCTTTAGTTTGTCCTATGATATAAGCGTCAATATTTATTTGTCCAACACGATAAACGCTGATGTCACTAAGATTATCTTTAAGGGTCTGGACAAGTGTTTGAAATTTTTTAACATCTTTTTTCTGTAATTCATTGTGCCACTCTTGCTCAAATGCACAATTACGAAAGAGATAGTCCAAGTCTACTATTTCTATTGGCATATCTTGAGAACCCGTTAGCTGTAATATTTTCTCCTGTGTTGCGGGTGCAGCATCTTTCCACTGAACAACCTCAAAAGGGTAATCCGACTCGCTCATCATTAACAAGCCAGTACTAGCTTCCTTTAGTTTTTCGACAATCTCGCCGCTCATAGTCATCAGTTTCTAGCAACGCTCATACTGTATCATTCAGCCAGCAGCAAGGTGCGAATAGGACAACTCGACCATTGGTTAGGAGATTTAGCGCAGATGAAGCAAGAATTACATTAAGTTTGGGTGATTTGCTTTCTTACCCATTGACGAAATGCTCTAAGCGTTGGACTTCTACCTAAAGTTCGGCTCTGTTCGACAAACTGGGGAATTACTTCAACAATGGGCAAGTTGGGAAAAGTAGAACTAATGTCAGACTCAATGTATTTGCCATCCTGAAGAATATTAATTTGTAGGTTCCCATCTTCATATCGCCACAGTTCAGGAACTCCTAGTGCTTCGTAAGCATCAAATTGAGTTTTGGAAGTAACATCAACTTCAATTGCTAAGTCGGGTGGCGGGTCAACCGTCAAGTCTATTCGCTCTTTACCAATCATTTGAGCATGATTTTGAATGTAGAAAGAATCATCAGGCTCTACACCAAAAGCCATATCTTCACGTTTGAAGGTGGTTGAGCCAAATGTTTCACAGTCAATTTCTAACTCCTCCAGCAGAATTTTTACCAAATCCCCAATGATGACTTAGGCTTTCTCATGCTTTGGTAATGGCATTCTCATCTCCAAAGTTCCGTGGCTGTAAGCCAATCGAGTGGCTCGATGGTTGCCAAGTTCTTCTAAAATTGCCTCAAATTCTTGCCAGTTAACATCGTGGAGTATTACTCTATGTCCCGGCAGAACACTTAATTGTCGCAATTGAAGTGTTACCATTACTTACCATTGAAATTTCATGTTTAAGCTTGCAAAAGCCAATATAAGACTATCGTAGCAAAGAATAATGTTGCACTACCAAACTTTTAATAAGATATGCAAAAAATAAGTGCTGTTACTTGAGCTATATTTCAGGGAAAACTATAATTATAGCTTCTGTATTAGAACAAGATTGAGAAATAGTTATGGATTTAAATGGATTAACTTGGACTAAAAACGTAAAACCTATAGATGGTGAAATTTGGGCTTATCAAAACATAGATACTATATATCCAGACTTAAATATTTTTGCTTTACATTGGAGAAATTTAAAAGGTAGAGACGAAAATAATGCCAGATACCCACTAGAAGCAGAACTGGTGATTTTAAGACAACATGGGAAAGTAACGCACATTGTTAAATTGCTCAATAATCAAGTTTATCGTGACACAAATGCTAAAGATGAATTTAATATTTATCGTATTGTTCAGGTGGTTTGGATGACGGATAATTGGGATCATCCTCCAGAGAAGAATAAAGTATTTGGTTATGATATTAAATTTCCTCCCAATGGAAAAGCAATCAAATTGGAAAATATACACGCATTCCAAGAACGGTGGAACGCAGAAGGATTAACGTTTCAACAGCACGTCCAAAAAGAATTAAATATTCATTAACAAACAAAAAGCCCTGCATTAAAAGTTGCAGGACTTTGATTTTAGTATAGATACAAGATTACTTGCGGTTGCTGTGAATGACATGTTCGGCGAGTTTTTCCGATACTTCTTGGAGATGGTCATATTTCCAGTGGAAGGAACCAACGCCGAAAGTGAGCGATCGCACTTGATAAGTAGTTGATGTATAATGTAATGCAAGTATGTCGTGGGGAATAAACCCTTCACCAGTTAGCTTTATTTGCGCCGACCTACTTATCCGGTTTAATGATAGATAAAAACTTTTGACATATTGGGCTAGCTACTTGACTAACAATAAATTCTTTATGTAAAGCCATCTCAGCATAAGTTGTCCTGCTACCATCTATTTTAATAGTAATAGTTCCTCCACAACAGCTATTACTATTAAGCCCTCTAGCAGGAAGTGTAGTTAAATGTGTAGGCTTTGAATTAGGAAGACTAGTAGTACATTGTTGGGATAATTGAGTGCATAAAATATGAGCATCGGGAACTGAAGAAATAATACCCTCTACTATTTCTGTGCGCGGATTATTAAAACGATTCCGATCAATTGAGAATATTATTAACTTTGGTTGGATAAAAGTACAAAATTGCTGGGCAAATATTCTAGGATCTGCACTCCCTGGTCTTCCACCGTGATGAGGAAAAACAAGTATGTCAGCACTCAAACTCTTTTGATCTTGAATCAAATTGTCAAAGCCTACATTATCAATATCTGCTGCTAGTATAGCCACTCTGTGAGAATCGTGAACTATACCGATAACGGCTGATATTGAGTTAGAAGTTAATCGCCTTCCCTGTAAGTCTGTTCCTCCAGCACCACCTAAAATCAATTCAGGTGTTGGCGCAAGGATTTCTATATTAACTGAACCAATATTCAAACTTCCCGTTTTTGTTGTTGTCAACTCTGATGAAACGTTAGTTCCAAAACGTTGGCGTGCATCTTTTAAAGCACTACGTAAATCTAACCAAATTTCACTTTTTTTGATTGAATCAGGGTTTATATGTACGTTGTGGATTTTGATATCTTCATTTGAGAGTAAGTCAATCATACCTGCAATATGATCTGCATCAGAATGGGAAATGAGGATATGTAAAATTTCTTTAATAGATAAATGTTCAAGAGTTTCTGCCAACGTACCCCCAGGTGGACAGTCAATAACTATTACATCATTTTCATCTCTGATTAACGCACAATTTCCATGTCCAACATCTAAAATAATCAGTTCAGGCGAGTCCATCATCTTCATCTGGTTCAGGTGCTAATTCAAATTTTTCAAAATATAGGTCATCAGATTTTTCTGCTCCTGTGTTTACGTGAGCAAATAAACGGATATTTGGTTTTAATACAACTCTAATATTTTCTGGAATCAGAGAAGCTGGAAAACGAACAGCCTTATGGGGATTCCAAGCTGGAACAAATGCATCTACAACAGGTTCACCAGATTCTTGATCAATATTAGTAATCCGAACTATCGTTCTACGAGGTTTTCTAGTACTCGGTATTTTACCAGAAAGTTCTAACTTACAATCTTCTATTCCCTTAGCAATGCTTGAAGCATCTGCTTCTTCTCGACTTAGTAGTACAGGTATTTTATGTCTCCATTTTCTAATCGAAAAAGATGTATCCATTTCTGTATACTGAGTTATTAATAATGATGGAAATTTACAATCGTATAGATTTGCAACTAATTCTGCTCCATAAAAGTTAGCAAATCCAGAATTACTCAATCGGTGATCGCACACAGCACCTTGAGCATTTTCTCTAATAAGTGATACCAAGTCACTGACATTGCGAAAGTGTCCATTTTCTAATAAAAATGGTTGATAGCCTGCTTCTTCTACTTCCCAAGCTGTTACTTCAGCTAGGTTTTTATCATCATCAATTATAGCTATTTTCCGATCATTCATAACTTGTGTTATACTCATAAAACTTACTCTCTAATAAGTGTTAATTCTACAATAAATTCTGCTCCACCTAATTCACCCTTTGGAATTGCATCTACTGAGCCTCCCAGATCAGTTACAGAATCTCTCACAATTGTCAATCCTAAACCTGTACCACCTTCCCTAGTAGTTTTACCAGGTAGCCAAATTTCATCTAGTTTTATATTATGAATTCCTGAACCGTTATCTAAAACTTTAATTTTTAAATTACTTCCTTCAATTTCAGTTCTGATAATTACTTTACGTTCTTCTATACGTCCACCTTCAACGTTAAAAGCATTTATAGTATTTGTTAAAATATTTGTAATAATTGCTTCTAGCAAAGCAACGCTTCCATAAATACAAGGTTTACCATCAACTTTTTCTTTGATAACTTCAATTTTTCCGTCATCAAATAAAGTTTGAAAAAGTGTAACCATCTCATCAATAACACTATGGATATCTACAACACCTGCACGACGTTTTTCTCGTTTCAAGAGATGTAGTGGAAAATTAGAAAAGCGTAACAAAGACTTATGTATTTCATAAAGCATTGCAACTGGTTTACCTAAATAGTCTTCATATTTTTCTCCCAGAAATTTTTTACCCATTCTTTCTATTTTTTTAGCTATTTTTGCAATTGAAGTCACTGGTTTCGCAGATTCATGAGCGAAAACTGCTGCGGTTGTTCCCGCTGTAGCTAGACTGCGATACAACTGAAGGTCTTCACGTAATACCTTGGTTTCACGTTCTGTTACAGTTTCGTATTGCTGAACAGCTTCTAAGACTTTAGGACGAGATTCTTGAGGAACTTCTGCTTCAATAACTTCTTCAATTCTGGCTTTAGCTTCTGTAATATCACGAGGAACTTGTTTCTTAACCCTTTGTCTTTGCGTTTCAGTAACTTTCAGCCTTTCTTTCGCCATCCATTCCAACACATCAATTGCGAAGCGTTTTAACTCTAAAAAAGCTTCATTTTCAATAAAACCAAGCCGGTCAGTTTTTTGAAGTAACATATCGTCATGGTCTTTAACAATGACTCTACCAATAACTGTTTTAGTTGAAGGACGAACTTCTGGATTTCTTGCTCGTGCATAATTTAAGTTCAACCAATCATCGTCCGTATCTCCATAGGGTTTTACCCGCAAACCTCGATGGTAGAGACGAACATTCCCGACTTGAGCAAGCCATTCTCTAACTTGTGTGAAAGAAACAGAAGTTTTTCTAGCTGAGAAACTTTGAGGATTTAGCAGAAATACCCACAGTTTAAATTCTGTTGGAGGTGTTTTGTAAAGCTCTTGAGAAATATCACTATGTTTTGCATGAAAAATTACGTTCTTCTGCCAGTCCAGCAAACTGGCTTCAGCAATCCCAAGTTCATTTATACTAGCTTGCAAATGATATTCAGCATCATCAAAGTAAGCATTGTTTACTTGTTTTTCAATTTCAGAAAATTCTGGGGCAATAAGTTTAAGGCTAAAACCTACATGATTGTCAAATGGATCTGCTAGCAGTAAAAGTTCCCTAGCTAGTCTTTGGATATCACGTTTATTAAATATATTTTTAAGATTGCTGACGATAATATCAGTTCCATACCCTTTATCTGTGATACTTTTTTGAACATCAAAAGCAACATCTTCTACTACATCAGCTTCCTGAAAATCATCCCAATTAATCGTTAAAGAATATTCAACTCCTGGTTCATATTTAGGTCTAGTTTTTAAGAATACTTGAGAACCCATCTGTAGAGCCGCTAACCTACCTAATCCTTTATTACCTACAGGTAAGCGACCTAATTGAGTAACTTCACGGATAGCTTTTTTCGAGCGGCCTAGCACCAGCCATCCCTCGCTAATGGCATCTTTATCCATACCAATACCGTTATCTGAAATAATAATCAAGCCACCTATGGTGCTAGTTTTAATAAGTTCTACTGTGCATTCAGTAGCATCAGCATCATAAGAGTTCTTAACCAATTCGATGATTCCTTGGTCTGGATTTGGAATGAGTTCTTCTCCCAGCCTTTGCAGAATTTTGGGTGAAAACTTAAAATGCATCATTATTTAGCTACAATCTCAATAATTTGTACTTGATTAATTTAATTCGCTGTTATTTACCGATAAATTCTAGTCCTATCTAAGGCCAATAGTCAGCAAGGATAAAGAGTTGACATAGTGGAGTGAGGCATAAAGACTATTTAGCCTTGATTATCTACCTAAATTTTAAATCTTCCGCTTTAGCCTAGCAAACAAGACCCTATCTTTGAGCGATCGCTAATATTCGCCTCGACGCAAGGACGCGCAGAGTTTTTTTGATAAGTGATTAAGCGGACATGATATTAATCCCTGCTTATGAATCGCAAACGCTACAAAAGAAGAAAAATCTGCATAAAATCAAGGACACCTCTTGTGGGTGTCCTTAAATATAAACTCAATGGATTCCCAACAAATCCCAAACTACTTGCCGTTGCCGTTACCACCATTACCATTATTTTGAATGACACGTTCGGCAAGCTTTTCCGGCACTTCCTGAAGATGGTCATATTCCCAGTGGAAGGAACCAACGCCAAGAGTGAGCGATCGCAGCTCTACAATAAAGTTTTGCATGTCTGCTTGTGGCAAGTATGCAGAGATATTATCCCAGCCTTGCCAATCGTTTCTGCCTTCATAGCCTAAAATTTGCCCCCGTCTACCACTCAACAGTTGCAGCACTTTGGAGGTAAATTCGCTAGGTGTGGTAACATCCACCCGCAGAATTGGTTCTAACAGGGTAGGTTCCGCTTGGGGTATCCCCGTTTGCATTGCCAATCGGGCAGCTTGTTTAAAGGCTTGTTCGGAACTGTCCACATTATGATACGAACCATTAGTCAGAGTTACGGACAAATCCACTAGTGGGAAGCCCAAAGGCCCATGTGTCAGAAATTCCCGCACGCCCATTTCTACGCCAGGAATATACTGTTTGGGAACCACGCCGCCGACAATGGTTTCATTGAAATTGAAACCTGTACCGCGTGGTAGGGGCTTAATTTCGAGAAAAACATCACCAAACTGTCCGTGACCACCGCTTTGATGCTTGTAGCGCCCATGAACTGAAGCCACGGTTTTGCGGATGGTTTCTTTATAAGGCACTTGCGGCAAGTGGGTTGTCATCGGCAGATTATATTTGCGACGTAGCCTGTCTAGGGTAACTTGCAAATGAATCTCGCCTTGACCCCACAAGATAACTTCGTGAGTATCGCCATGTTGTTCCCAAGCAAGTGAGCAGTCTTCTTCCAATAACTTGTTGATGGCACCACTGAGTTTAACTTCATCATTACGCTTTTCTGGTGTAATGGCCAAAGCATACACGGGTTCCAACTGTGCAGCTTTGGGTAATTCTATTGCCGACTGCTGTTCTGTGGAGATTGTATCGCCTGTCTTGATTCCTTCTAAACGGCTCAATGCGACAATTTCACCCGCACCAACTTGGTTAACTGACTGCTGTTGTTGCCCCATGAGGCGGTAAATTCCACCAGTACGAATGCCATTGAGGACAATACCATCAGTTAATTTGCCCCGCCAAACACGCACCAAAGAGAGTTTGCCACCTTGGGGAGTGTAGTAAGTTTTTAATACCTGCGCTAAAGGTGTATCACCTTTTATGTTTTTTAAACGACGTTCTGCTGTGGTTTCTGGTTCGGGGGCTTCTCGTAACAAGGCTTCTAATAGAGGTCTAACACCATAATCTTGTTCTGCTACACCAAAGAAAACGGGCACTACTAAATCTGCCCCTAATTCCATTTTTAAATCTTTGAGAATTTCCTCTTGGGATGGCTCAATATCTTCTAAAAGTTCTTCGAGTAAATGGTCGTCAAAATTTGCTAAGGCTTCGAGCATTTCTGCCCGCGCTATATGTTCTTCTTCTTTTAAACTTTCGGGGAAGGGGATGGGGTCAGCAGGTGCGCCTGGATGATATTGATATGCCTGTTCACTCACCATATCGATAAAGCCCGTGAGTTGTTCCCCATTCATGATGGGATATTGATGCGCTACCAAAGGACGGCTAGATACTGCTTTCAGGGCGTGCAACGTTTCTAAAACATGAATATTTGCCCGATCCATTTTGTTGACGAAGACGAGGTGGGGAATTTCCCAATCATCCAGGAATTTAAATAGAGGGGCGAGGGTGAGGACTCGTTCGCGGATGGGTTCGCAAACTACAATTGCCGCATCCACTCCGATTAAAGCATTGTAAGTTTCTTGGACAAATTCTACACTTCCCGGACAGTCAATGAAAGTGAAGCGAATACCGTTATACTCAGTGCTAGCGGCGCTGACTTCTACACTCATCTGGCGATCGCGCGACTCCGCAGCACTATCTCCCACTGTATTGCTGTCCTTAACACTCCCTTTGCGAGAAATTGCCCCTGTGACAAATAACAAACTTTCTAGTAAAGTGGTTTTTCCACTTAAATAAGGCCCGACAATTGCAACATTCCGCGAACCCGATTTTACTTTTTCGTTCATAAAACCTCCCTTGCGGTAAGTCTTTTATAACCGCATTATTCTGTTTTGGTCAGGGATAAAAAATGGTTCTCTGGAGTCAAACTTACCCCTTCTTTAATTTGTTATTATCCTCCCTTTAATCGAAAGTTAAAAAAATTGTAGCCTGTCGTAAGATTTAGCTTAAGAAAAGTTAAGCATCACAAACTTTCATAGCAAAATAAAAACTTTTGTAAAAAACTTTTTATAAAGTAAATTTAACTGAAAGTGTTGCAAGTCAGAAAATCAATGGGAAAATCATTCTTTAAATATCGCATAGCCGGGTTAGTAAGTTTGACTCTGCTTGTTAGCATCTCCTCCCCCTCTCTTTCTCTATCTCCTCCTGTCCCTTCAAAGCTGGCACAATCTAATGGTAAAACTGCTATAGACTGGTTAAACCAAGGCTTACAAGCAATTCAGGCGGGAAAGGTACAAGATGCGATCGCAGCCTTTAAACAAGCAACTCAATTAGATCCGAAATTAGCGCCAGCGCAGTATAATTTAGGGCTAGCATTCCGACAAACGGGACAATTACAACCCTCTGCGGATGCATTTTATCGAGCAACGCAAGCCGATCCTAAGTTTGCTCCAGCTTTTGCTAATTTAGGTGGTGCGTTGTTAGAAGGGAATAATTTACAGTTAGCTAACGATTACTTGCAACGATCGCTAGAACTTGATCCCAAACTAGGATTTGCCCACTATAACTTGGGGTTGGTACGAGAACAGCAACGAGATTGTGAAAAAGCGATCGCATCTTTTAAAAAAGCCATAGAATATAGCAAAAATGCACCAGAGCCTCCTTATCATCTGGGGATGTGTTATCTCCAACAAGGCAAACTCGATCAAGCCAGAGATGCGTTTAATCAGGCAGTAAAAATTAATCCAAAATATCCAGAAGCTTACTACAATCTCGGCTCAATTTGGTTTGGGCAACGCAAATTACAAGAGGCATTAGAGGCTTTTAGAAAATCAGCCGAAGCTAACTCTAACTATCCCAACGCTTATTATGGTGCAGGGTTAGTTTTTATGCAGTTAAAGCAATATGGGGATGCAGTGCAAGTATTGCAATTTGCTAGAGATTTATACAATGCTCAGAAGAATCCTCCGTGGGCGAAAAATGCCGAGCAATTGTTGCAACAGGCACAAAATTTAAATTACCAACCTCGCTGAGGCGCAAAAGCTTAATATTGCATAACATAAAACTATTGGGTTGACTCGCTGGTGTTGTCTGAACTTGTCCCGATTGGAATGAAACGTACATGCAAAAGCGCCAGAAAAGTCGATTTTTATTTAGCGATCGCTGGCTTGATCGGCACTCAATTGTTCGCAACATGGAAGCCTTTCAAGACTTAATTGTAATTGTCTTGTGTTTGGGATTGTTCGCCGTCATGCTGATCCAATTGTGGGGGATAGCGATCGCCATCACACAGCCACTAGATTATAAACATGTGACTGCAAAAATACTATTTGTGTTGATTTTAGTCGAGTTATTCCGACTATTAATGGTCTATTTGCAAGAACATAGTATCTCTGTGGGAGTGGCAGTTGAGGTAACAATTGTATCTCTACTGCGAGAGATAGTAGTTCACGGAGCGCTAGAAATTTATTGGGTTAATACGCTGGCAATTTGTGGATTGTTGTTTGTTCTGGGTGGACTACTTGTGGTGTGTGCTAAAACGCCACACATGGATTGTATGAGCGCTAATACTAAGTTTTGTCCGGTTGCGTATAGAGGAGGTAGAGAGCGGCAAAATGAGTTGGAATTCCAGTATTCACGTCAATGTGATGAGAATCAACCGCTTGGATAAATGGTTATGAAAATCGGGAGTGGGGAGTCGGCTTGCCATGAGCGTAGCCGAATGGGAGTGGGGAAAAAGCATTTTCCTACTCTGCACTCCTTTACTTGAGGGTGTATCAAGAATTTTGATGAATCTAAAATCTAAAATCACAAGCTACTTACGACGTATTTAAATTTAAGTGCGTAGGCGCTACGCACTTGTTGATTACATTAGACGCAAGCAACGCCCACTATCAGCTAGACTGATTCTGGGCTGTTTGCTGTACTTGCGCCACCGTCAAATCGAGAGCCACCGCCACTTGTTCCACACTCAATCCCAATCCCAACAACCGGGGAATAGCTTCTAACTTAGCTTCCTGGCGACCTTCCTGGCGACCTTCTTCTAAGCCGTCTTCCTTGATTGATTGATACATCCTTGTTTTTTTTAATTCGTCGTCTATACCCAACATTTCTGCTAACTCCTCTCGGCTGAACCGGGTAAATTTGTACAACAGAATAGTCTCTATCAATTCTACAATTTGCTTGGTAGTAGCTTCATGTGCCAGTTGTTGCCTTGCTTGCAAAATCAATTCTCTACCTTTGTCAACGGCTGTCTCTTCTCTTTCGAGAATTAATTTAACGATCGCAACTTGTAGTGAGTTCTCCCCCGGATCTAATTCATCTAGATAAATGCGTTGCACTTGTGAACTGTCTAGCAGCAACTCATACGGTAGGCGATCGCTTGGATCTAAACTCCTTTGGGGATAGATAACCACAGCCCGCCAAAAATTCACTGATTCGTTTTGACGTAAGTAAAGGAAAACTTCGGCAAAGAAGCGTCTATAAAAAGTCGAGTCTAATTGAAACTGGACTTCAACAAAGTAGAGTGGTTGGTTTGTGGTTTCACTTGTGGGGATGAATACCCCATCAATACTAGGGGACTTAAACCCCCAAAGTTTGTTAACCAACTGCCTTATGAAAAAATGTATTTTCTCATTTACGTTCTAACTTTTCACGTCATTTAAAACCAACAGGAAACCTAACCTCCTAGCCCCCTTCCCTAGTAGGAAAGGGGAAAATTTAAAGCCTCTCCCCTTGTAGGGGAGAGGTTTGGAGAGAGGTTTTCCAGATGCTGTGAAAAGTTATGTTTACTTGGATACCAACTGATTAATTGGAGCAACTCCAGCCAAATCTAAAATTTGCGCGATCGCATCTTCTCGCTTCACCGCCATCATGTGGACACCCTGACATAATTGCCGCGCTATCTGCACTTGCTCTGCGGCAATTTTGATCCCTTCCTCAAAAGGATCTTTGGCCTTTGCCAATCTATCAATAATATGTTGGGGAATATCTACGCCCGGAACACATCTATTAATAAACTGGGCATTTTTTGCCGATTTTAACAGAAAGATTCCTGCCAAAATCGGTTTTTTATAACCAGCAGCAATGGTATCCATAAACTTTTCTAGCCGCTCAAAATCGGTAATCAACTGACTTTGAAAAAACTGCGCTCCGGCTTCGATTTTGCGTTCAAATCGACTTTGCAAACCCGACCAACTTTTACATTGCGGATCTACTGCTGCACCAACAAATAAATCTAGCGCTCCATCAGTCAAGGGTTTTTCGTTGCAATCAACACCTTGATTCATCTTCCGAATCAGTTGCAGCAGTCGCACAGCTTCCAAGTCAAACACTGCTTTGGCATCTGGATGATCGCCTGCTTTTACTGGGTCGCCAGTCAAAGCTAAAATATTACGGATACCTAAAGCATGAGCGCCCATCAAATCAGCTTGTAAACCAATGCGGTTGCGATCGCGGCAAGCAATTTGACAAATCGGCTCTATGCCATTTTGTAACAAAATCACTGACGCCATTAACGAAGACATCCGTAACACGGCGCGGCTACCATCAGTAACATTGACAGCATGAACCCTTCCCTTAAGAGTCGCCGCCATTTGAATCATGTGTGCTGGATCTCCCCCTTTCGGGGGTGCTACCTCGGCGGTAATTAGAAATTCACCTGCTTGTACAGCTCTCTTAAAGGCTGTGGGGCTATGGGTGTGATGCATAAAATTAAGGATTTCAATTTCTTAAATGGTATAGCCAATCACACCTAAAAGTGAAAAGTTATAGAGGAAGAGAGTAGCCTAAAGCAGCTTTTACTTGTGATAAAGTTTGATTTGCGATCGCCCTAGCTTTTTCCCCTCCATCCCGCAACACAGACTCCAAATAGCCTTTATCCTCCGTTATCGACTGATATTTTTCTTGAATTGGTTTGAGAGACTCAATTATCGTGTCCGTCAACAATGGCTTGAATTGTCCCCAACCCATATCCTCACATTCAACGGCTACATCTTCCTTCGTTTTACCAGAAAGCAATGTATAGAGCGTTAACAAATTATTACACTCTGGACGCGCCAGATCATCGAAAGTCAGCCCACGAATCGGATCGGTTTTGCAACGCTTAATCTTGTATTGAATCTGTTCTGGTGAATCTAGCAAACTGATCCGACTTAACTCAGAAGGATCAGACTTCGACATTTTGCGTGTACCGTCCGCCAAACTCATCACCCTTGCCCCTTCCTTACGAATCAAAGGGTCTGGTAACTTCAGAACTGGCTGATCTGGTTTACCAAATTGGTGATTTAACCGAGCTGCAATATCCCGTGTCAATTCCAAATGTTGCTTTTGGTCTTCACCGACTGGCACTTTATCAGCTTGGTAAAGCAAAATATCAGCTGCCATCAGCACAGGGTAATCCAATAAACCTGCACTGACATTTTCTCCCTGTTTAACAGCCTTTTCCTTAAACTGGATCATATCTTGCAACCAGTTTAGAGGTGTAATGCAGTTGAGCAACCAGGTGAGTTCACTGTGGGCCGAAACGTGGGATTGCACAAAGATGGTGGAGTGATTTAAATCAAGACCACAAGCTAGATAGAGAGCAGCAAGGGTGTAGGTATCAGATGCCAACTGTGTTGGTTTGTGTGGCACTGTAATTGCGTGCAAATCAGCCACAAAAAGGTAATTTTCGTATTCGCTCTGACCTTCTACCCAGTTGCGAATGGCTCCCAAATAGTTACCTAGATGGTAATTGCCGGTTGGTTGAACTCCAGAAAGAACACGTTGCTTGCCCATAAATTTCAACTTAGTTATCTCAAATCCGCGCTAGTAAAGTGGCGATGTCTGGCGACAAATTGCTTTCCGCCTACGCAAAACTCATTTAATTTTGACATTTTCCAGGTCAACTCGCTGTTACAGGATGAGAGATTTTAACTCAACTCCGATTGCTATAGGGTTTCTCGTTTACGTAAGGTACACCCGTAGGGGCACGGCACTGCCGTGCCCTTACACTTGGCGATATAATGTTGTACCGCATGTGAATGGGAACCGCTATATAGAAACTCTTCACTGCTTTTTTGCCACCGCTTGTATTTGAAACTACTTTTTATATTCCAAGCGAATTGTGCCAAGATATCCTTGTGCTGTTAACGCTGACAACAGTGGGCGTTCTGCTATCCGCAAGCTTCACTGCGTTGAAGATGTGGTGCATTTTTATTTTGAAGCTTAAGGATGTTAGAAGACTAATGAAGCAGTACTCTCAGCTCACCATTATTTCTTACATAGTAGGCCCTACTTTGATCGTAGTGAGTCATTTAGGATCATTACTCATTATTGTTACTGGCTTATCATGGGGTGCTGTCTTGTGGGCCCTGTTGTTATATATAATACGAATGCTTGCAACTACTGGCATCTATCATAGGCTACTCACCCACAAGAGCTACCAGGCTCCAACCTCAGTTCTATGTATTGGAAGCATTGTGGCTGCTTCAGCCGGACAGATGGGGCCAAGTTGGTGGAAAGCTCACCACATGGATCATCATCAATGCTCAGACCAGGAAGAAGATCCTCATTCTCCCTATATGCCTTTCAAGGGGATTAAAGGATTCTGGTGGTCTCAAGTTGGATGGCTATTCTCCCCACACTTTTTTCCCTCCAAGCTTCCCACCGATGTTGAGAGTAATCTGGTTTTGAAGGTTGTTGACCGTTTGCACTTCATTCCCACCGTTGCTCTAGGTGCGCTCTCGTACTACATTGGTGGAGTTGAATATCTCGGCGCTTTTTTCCTCAGCACGACTGTCCTTTTCCACGGTGTCGCCACCGTTAACTCACTCAGCCATATATTGGGCGAACAACCGTTCACAACTAATGACTATAGTCGGAACCATTGGCTCGTAGCATTTCTGACCTTGGGTGAAGGCTGGCATAATCTTCATCATGCATTCCAGTGGTCAGCCCGGCATGGCATAACCGTGCGAAAGGGCCAGGTTGCCTATCTTCCAGACCCAACATTTTGGTTCATCAAAATCCTTGAGTTTCTGAAGCTAGCGTCAAAGATTAGAGTCCCTTCTGAACCAGAACTTATCGCTCGCGCGAGAAACCGCAACTGTCAGAACTCAGTTTTCAAGGCGGAAGCAGAGACATCCGTTTGATATTCTGGTTGGCAGATTGCTCAAGAGAAAAGTCTGTTCCTTGCCTTCTCAGTCAAGAATCCAAACATTTAACAGAATGAAGATGCTTTTGTCAAGAAGGCATCTTCATTTTGTTAAATAAGGACAGGCAGCATGTCCATCCCCTAGCAGGGGAAACACTAGCTTTGTCCGGTTAAGCATGAACCATTAAAAATTGACCATTACCATTATATTCTCCATCGCAACTAGCAAAATTACGAATAAACCATATCAAATAAAATCTCCATATCCGGCGAAACTTGGCATAGTCCATGCCATAGTTTAATGTTTTTATTGTTGCCTGGTTGTCGTCAAAATTTTGTAACCAGTTAGTTAGTGTTTTAGAGTAATTAGAGCCATTGAGATACCATCTTTGAATTGTTTTGAGGTCTTCTTTATGGCTAGGAACTGCATCGTAATTCCAGTAACGACCGTGCGGAAAAATATATTTGTGGGTGTAAACGCTAGACATATTGTTAGGGATGCGGACTGTGATGATGTGAATTAAAACTTTGCCATCATCCTTCAGAAACGAAGCTAATTTTTTAAAGGCTCCCGTTAAGTTACCAACATGACAAAAAACACCAATCGAGAGGATTTTATCAAACTTCGTCTCGAAATTTGCATTATTCAAATCACCTTCATGTAGGGTAAACCGATCTGAACTGAGATAACTCTCAGGATCTTGCATTTTGTGGCGGATATATTCACATTGCTCATGGCTCAAATTAAGACCCGTAAACTTGACATTGGGGAACTTAGAAAGAATGTAATTAGGAACACATCCCCACCCGCACCCAAAGTCTAAGATATTGTCTCCGTCCTTGATGCCTAGCTTTTCAATCACATCATCAATCATGTGCATTTGGGATTGCTCAAGGTTTAATGCTCCTTTTTCCCACAATCCCATGCTGTACTTAGGATAAATGAGTTTCCAGTCTCCCAACATAGTATTCAGCATGGCTTGAGGCAAGTCGTACTGAATTTTCATTAGTTCCCGTGAGCCTTCGGCGAGATGATCAGTTTCTTTTAATACCCATTCATACGGTGCCAGGAGGGATGGGAAATACTGAAAGAAAATTGGCATACAGGTATCGAAAAGCGATTCTAGAACGGAATCAGGAACTTCTAATCCGTTGATATAAGCTTCTGCCACTGCCATTTGGACTGTGTTAACTACCTCAACTGCCCCACGAGTTGCTTGGTATGCTAATGGACTCTTAATATTTATATCTCCCACAATAGGGATATACTTTTCTATTTCTTGCAGCAGAGTACTAGCAGTCATAGTCTTACTCTTAAATAAGGACTAAAATAATGCTACATGAGTATAATAATTAATTAAATTTTTTTAGTTTTTTAACACTAAAATGTAAGAAGTTGTAACATACATTTAGGAATATTTATCTTCAACGCACCTTTCGCCACTTTAACTTGATAAAAGGTAAACGTACCAAGGGCAAACGTCCTATAACGTGGCATGAACTGCGTTTATTTCCGATAATTGTTTGGTGTCAAGGTGTTGTTCGCTCAACTCATTTCCGTTTATAGTGGCAGTTGGTTGCGATCGCTCTCCAAAAACTGCATTTATTTAGGACTTCCGCAAAATATCTCTCAAACTCTGATTTCTCCGTGTCGCGCCAGTTGCTACCCTGCCTTAACGCTAAGAGCGTAGCAAGATCCCCTACGGGGTAAAAGTCGGGGAACCGCAAGGACGCAGAGGACACCGACAGAAGAAGGGAGAGGCTTTGAATTTTGCCACTTACCTCGCAGGGAAGGGGGTTAAGTCATTTGCTTGTTTAGCGACAACATTTGCTATATCGGCGACAGCATTTGCTTGTTTAGCGACAACATTTGCTTGTTCAGCGATCGCATTTGCTTGTTTAGCGATCGCATTTGCTTGTTTAGCGATCGCATTTGCTATATCGGCGATGCCTACGGCTGGCTACGCCTACGCAGATTTTACCAAGAACTAAATTGCATAGTGCAGTGAACTTGTTGGCTGCCTTTAACCAAGTTCGCCACCACACTCACCAACTTATCTGGCTCGATTGGCTTGGATAGATGAACGTGGAATCCAGCGTTCAGAGCCAGCTTAGACTCTTCATCTCTAGCAAAGGCCGTCAGTGCTACAGCTGGAATTTTTTTTCCTCGATCTGCTTCACTAATTCGCACTTTGCGAATCAGCGAATAACCATCTTCATCTGGCATTCCGATATCACTGACTAAAACATCTGGTTTCAATCGTACCAGTGCTTCCAGGGCTTCAGCTACTGAGTTAACCGATGTCACCTTTGCTCCAGACTCTTGAAGAATAAAGGAAACTAACTCACGAGTATCGGGATTGTCATCTACAACAAGTATTTGCAAGCCTCTCAGCACTGAGAGGTTATCAACTTTTACTTCACTCTCTTTAACGTGTCGCGGAAGTCCCCACCTTCAATGTACTCATAAGGTGGGGATTGTG
>JAHCSU010000181.1 GCA_023522315.1 Nostoc sp. CCCryo 231-06 | reverse complement strand
GGACTATGATGTACCTCATTTGATTAGTAAACGCCATATCAGTCTGGGAATTATGATTTTAACTTCTACCTCCTAACTCCTAATTTTTAACTAATTTTTCAAAAACTTTGAATCGCCTCAATCAATTGGTCGATTTCCGATTCTAAAGTAAAGTAATGGACGGTAACTCGTACACAGCTAGGATCGGCAATTGTCCGAGTTAATATTCTTTGTGAGTCTAAAAATTGCACTAACTTTAGATTAGGCTGCGGCTGATTATTTGCAAGTTGGAACGAGACTATACCGCTTTCGGGTGGGGAAGTTCGCAAACATTTAACATCAGGTAACGCCACTAAACGCCGCCAGAGGTAGTCACTGTTTTGGCAAATTTGCTCGTAACGTTCCTGTGAGGTTCCCCATTGCTGATGGATTGCGATCGCTTCTTTTAACCCAAGATACAAGGGATAAGATAATGTAGACACTTCATATCGTCGCCCATCTGGAAGCCAATCGACAGGCTGAGATTGACTATCCACAACAATACCATTCAAGCCAATAAAAGTAGGTTTCAGGCTTTCTCGTGCTTCTGGTCGGACATACAAACCACCAGCACCTGCTGGGCCACATAACCATTTGTGACCAGTGAAAGCATAAAAATCTACTCCCAATTCAGTCAAGTTTAAAGGCAACAAACCAGCAGATTGGGCAGCATCTATCAGTAAAAAAGAATTATTATTCCTGCATACTTCGGCAATTTTGTCAAGAGGTAAAACTTGACCAGTATTCCAGAAAACATGACTTAAGATTACAAGACGGGTATTGGGGCGTAAGTGCTGGGCAATGACTTTTACAGGGTCGCCCTCATTTAAAGTTGCCTTTAGGGGACAGGTGGTAACTTCCACCGCGAATCTCCGTGAGATTTCCTGTGTTGTGGCAATTACGCCTGGGTGTTCGCAGTCTGAGAGCAGTATATGGTCGCCAGCACGCCACTCAATGCCCCACATGGCGATATTACAGCCAACAGTGACATTCTGCGTCAGAGTAATTGTTTCGCTTGGTGCATGTAACTCTGAAGCGATCGCTTCTCTTGCAGCTTGAGTCTGGGGCGCTATCCAGCGATACGCCTCATTGCCAAAGGGGCCTATTTGCTGAACATGAGCTTGAGTTTGGGTCATAGCATCCATTGCCCTTTGGGGCATCGGCCCTTGTCCCCCATAATTGAAATAAGTCTTATTCCCCAAAGCCGGAAATTGCTCTCGATGGCTATGCAACCTGGTTTGTGCGACAGAAATACTAGTCATAATTTACAAGGGATATCTGCTGTTTACAGGCTATTTATATAGCAGGTATTTGTACTTTGTCCTAGTAACAACGGTAAAAATAGGGATGATTAAATCTTGCACTGCGTTTCTATCCCGTCTCGGAATGAATTCCGAGTCTCATAGCTGAAGTCCACTCAAGTGGACTGAATTGATCGTTTAGTCCACTTAAGTGGACTTCAGCTATCAGCCCTGAACTTCAGTTCTGGGCGGGATTGCCTGTCAGTGTGAGAGTTTCACTCTGACAAAAATGTGGGTAGAGCATTTTTCGACTTGTGTGTACACCGTAGCATCTGTCACTTAGGAAAAACGCAAACGCCTATCTGTTTACGTCACGAGCTAGCTGTTGACAGTATAGAATAAACGGCAAATCAGGTGTAGAGGCGTTGCCGTAGCCCACCGTACCCTTCTCCTGTCGGAGACGCTACGCGAACGGGAAGCAAGCTACGCGTAGCGTCTCGCAGAGAAGGTATCGCCACTTCAAAACTTTAGTTGTCTGAGTTACTCCCAGACTGTACTAATTCTTGTTAACTTAAAAGAATGCTAATTAATGCTGAACTCCTACTACAATACCAACGCTGTAAACGCCGAACTTTTCTAGATATCCACGGTGACAAAAGTCAGCGCGATGCTCCCAATGAGTTGCTACGGAAACTGCAACAGGACAAAATCGCTCATCAGCTGAGTACTTTGGCAAAGGTGACTTATCACCAACCAGATTATTCTTATGGAAACTGGGAAGCGGCAGAGGCAGCAACTTTAGAATTAATGCAGCGTGGGGTTGAGTACATCTATAAGGGAGTACTGTTAGCAACTTATTCTGAAGGATACACCCTGCTAAGTCGTCCAGATTTACTCGTCAAACGGCCAGGAAAATCTTGCTTTGGAGATTGGATGTACGTTCCGGCTAGTATTGAACTGGGTAAGCGCCCTAAGCAAGAATATCAAGTTGTTGCCGCATTTCACACCCAAGTATTGGCAACAATACAAGACTTTGTACCAGAAACAGCTTGGCTGATATTGCGTACCAAGGATAGAAATTATCCTGTGGATTTGCTCAAATGGACACCACGGATGCAGCAAATTCTGGAGGATTTTGTTGAAGTTTTAGAGTTACCGAATCCGCCAGAGGTGTTTATTTCTCGGCAAAAATGCAATCTTTGCCATTGGTATAGTCAATGTTATGCGATCGCTCAATCTGAAAAACATCTCTCATTATTACCAGGTGTAACACCTCTTCGCTACACTCAACTCCAAGACGTAGCCATCACCACACTAGAATCTCTCGCTAACACCAGTCCCAGCACCTTAGAAAACTTGCTTGGTTTTGACAGGGAAGTAGCGCCCAAGCTGATAGTGCAAGCTCAATCTTCACTGGAAAAACGACCATTAATCTTACCCTACCCGCTACCAACAGAAGATATTACATTCACAGCACCCATAGAGCTTTATTTTGATATTGAGGCACAGCCAGACTTAGATTTAAATTATCTTTTAGGGGTTTTGGTCGTTGATAGACTTGCCAATACAGAACAGTTTTATTCGTTTTTAGCAGATAAACCAGAAGACGAAGAATTAGTTTGGCAGCAATTTTTGGATTTGGTTTGGCAATATCCCGAAGCGCCAATTTACCATTTTTGTGTCTACGAGTTTGATACAGTCAAACGTTTGGCAAGGCTTTACAAAACTCCTTCCTCTTTAGTGCGTCCTGTACTGAGTCGATTTGTGGATGTATATGAACAATTAACCCAAAGTGTAGCATTGCCTGTAGAAAGTTATGCCCTGAAAGCGATCGCACGTTGGTTAGGATTCGAGTGGCGGGAAAAAGAAGCTAGTGGTGCTAAATGTATTTACTGGTATGATCAGTGGCTAGAAACAGGCGATCGCACCTTACTAGAAATTATTCAAAGCTATAACGAAGATGACTGTCGCGCTACCCTCAGAGTGAAAAACTGGCTTGTAAACTTTTTTCAGGATGAATATGGTTTGCGGCTAGCTTAAGTAATTTCGTATTTTTTAAAGGTTTTCAATTAGTTTGAATACATATTATTTGTAGCGGCGCACAGATGTGTAATCCTGCTTGCTTCAACGTGATATCTTATTTGTAATTTTCCCATTTCAAGCAAAAATTTATGCAGTTAATTAAAAATATCTTCAAAATCCCACGAATTATTTACTTCTTTATCCCAATTATAATTATCATCCTTTTATTAAAATTTTTACCCTTAAATGCTGTTGAAATCAGTAGCATACAATTTATCGGAGAAGCTACTTTAGCAAAAGGTTTAAACTTACAAAAAACTCAAATTGGAGGTTTATCTGGAATTACCTATGATGCCAAAAACAACTTTTATTATGCTATTTCCGATGACCGTGGACAAAAAGCTAATGCCCGTTTCTACACCCTGAAAATCGACTTAAGTAAAGGTTCCCTACAACAGGGTGGAGTTGTTCCTGTCAATGTTACCACATTATTAAATGAAAATGGTCAAACATTTCGCCCTGGTGAAACTGATACAGAAGGTATTGCCTTAACTAATAAAGTAACTGTATTTATTTCTTCTGAAGGCGATGCTGCAAAATTAATTAATCCTTTTATTAAAGAGTTCTCATTATCTTCTGGTAGAGAAATTACCACACTTCCCATACCAAACAAATTTTTGCCCGAAAAAAGTGGTAAACAAGGTATCCGCAACAATTTGGCTTTTGAAAGCCTTACCATCACACCTGATAAAAAGCATTTATTCACAGCTACTGAAAATGCTCTAATTCAAGATGGTGTCGCAGCGAAAGCTAACATCGATACTCCTTGCCGGATTTTGCAATACAACTTGCTCAATAACCAGCCAGAAAAGGAATTTCTTTACCAAACAGAACCAGTTTCCCCCTTTTTGAATGTGACTGGCAAATTCGCTAGTGGGTTACCTGATTTACTTGCTCTGGATAATCAAGGACACTTCCTAAGTTTAGAACGGTCTTTTACTGGTTTAGGATTTGCTATTTCCCTGTTTCAGGTTTCTTTAGAAGGATCTGATGATATTCATCAAATAAATAGTCTTTTAGCAGTTGACTCCAAGAATATTAAACCAGTTAAGAAAAAACTTCTGTTAGATTTGAGAACCCTAGATGTGCTGCTAGACAACATTGAAGGTTTAACTCTTGGCCCTAAACTATCCGATGGTCAACAATCATTAATTCTCATCAGTGATAACAATTTTAACTCCCTGCAACGCACTCAGATACTAGCCTTTAAAATGAAAATTGAAACACCACTAATCAGATTCTTACGCCGTTTATTCCCAAATCTCAACCCTTAGCTGTACAGAGGTATCAGGGTTTTAATATCATTTACTTTTTCCTGTGTATTCACGGAATCTACTAGACAGCTTTATCTAGCTTATTTGTAGCTTCCGTGTAATTTCTCAACCGTATTGCTTAATAGATATGTTACACAATATTTAGGAGATTTTTCCGAGAGATTAACCATGATTACAGGATATGATTAATTTTCTACAAATTCTGATACTTTCTAAATTTAAATTTAATAATTAGCTAGACTTATTAAAGTATTTTGCCAACAATATTTTTCATAAATAATTTTTATGTCACCAAATAAAACTGAGAATATGCTAGGGCAAAAAGCAGAATTAGACAATTACATTGGACAGTTCTTAAATAATCGCTATTTAATCAAACATTTAATTGGCAAAGGGGGGATGAGCAGAGTTTATTTAGCAGAAGATACTGCTAAAGGTGGTATGCCGATCGCAGTCAAAGTTTTATCATTTAATTTGGCTAACCAACACATGTCCCAACGCTTTGCTAGAGAGATTTTTATCGGCGCTCAATTGGGTCGCAAAAGTAAACATATTGTTCGCATATTAAGTTATGGCATTACTGAAGATAAAACTCCGTTTTATGTAATGGAATACCTGCAAGGAAAAAATCTCAAACAAATTCTTAAAGTTCAGCCCTTAACAATATCGAAATTTTTGGATATTTGTAATCAAATTTGTTTAGGTTTACAATGTGCCCACCAAGGTATCAGCCTCAAAGGAGATATTTATCCTATTGTTCATAGAGATATTAAACCAGAAAATATATTCCTTGCTGAAGATAGTAAACAAGGAGAAATTGTCAAAATACTCGATTTTGGTATTGCCAAGTTTTTAACAGAGCGAAGCGGGATGACACTGACAGATTCCTTTATTGGCAGTTTACCTTACTGTTCTCCCGAACACATGGAAGGGCGCAAATTGCTAGATGTCCGCTCTGATATTTACAGTTTGGGAGTACTAATGTTTGAGATGCTGACAGGAAAGCATCCATTTCAGACAAAAAGTAACTCTTTTGGTACTTGGTATCAAGCGCATCGCTTTCAAATTCCACCTACCCTTGAGGAAGTGAACCCGCAAGTCAAAATCCCGCAGGCGTTAGAAAAGATAGTGATGAGTTGTTTAGCTAAAGAAGTAAGCGATCGCCCTCAAAATGTCAACCAAATATTAGAAGATTTAGAAAAAGTTAATGTTCAGATTAATGATGGTATTCCTAGCAATAGTAGTGACATTATTCAACTTTCATGTCCGGTTCAATTAGTACCTTCAACTTTATTATCAGAAAAAGAGTGTTTGCAGAAGAATTGGATGGATAAATTTTTTGAATTTTTTTTAAACCTTTTATCACGTTCTTGAAAGTCTGCTATCAAAATACTTACTACCATTACCTAATGATATTTTTATGTGTGTATTGCTAACTTTAAATAGACTCAGCAGAGGTGAATAAAGTGAATCAGTGCTTATTCACATCTCCAAGTAGTAAGGGCTTGCTTGCCAATCGTTATCAACTCAAGCAATTAATTGGTAGCGGTGGCATGGGTGAAGTTTTTTTAGCAAATGATATTTTGTTAGGAGGCATGCCAGTTGCTATCAAGTTTTTGACTCAAACTGTTGTCGATAAGAAGATGCAACAAGACTTTGCTCGTGAAGCTTTAATGAGTGCGGCTTTGAGTCAAAAGAGCTTACATATAGTGCGGGCGTATGATTATGGTGTGAATGAGAAAGGAAAACCATACTACGTCATGGAATATTTATGTGGTAAGAGTTTAAAGGATTTAATTCCGCTACCACTGCCCATGTTTTTGACTCTCTCCCGCCAAATTTGTTTGGGCTTACAGTGTGCCCATCAAGGCATTAACATTGATGGCAAAATTTGTCCGTTAGTTCATCGAGATATTAAACCTGCCAATATATTAGTTATTCCCGATCCTATATTGGGTCAGTTAGTTAAAATTCTCGATTTTGGGATTGCTAGATTTTTGAATTCTGTATCAACAGCTAGTACAAGCAGAGGATTTAATGGCACTTTACCTTACTGTTCTCCAGAACAGCTAGATGGGGAAAAATTAGATAGTCGCTCTGATATTTATAGCCTGGGTGTGATGATGTTTGAAATGCTCACAGGCAAAAAACCCTGGCAACCAGAAACTGATTACTTTGGGGCTTGGTATAAAGCACATAACTTTGAGCAACCAAAAGCGATCGCAGATGTTAAACCTACTCTTCAAATACCTCAAAAGCTAAATAATTTAATCATGTCTTGTATTGCGAAGAGAGCAAGCGATCGCCCCCAAAATATCGCTCAAATTTTGCAAGTATTAAACAGTTTAGAAGAATCTAATTCTCCCAGTCTACCTACAATTTTACCCTCTAGTTCCATCCTTAGCCGTCCTTTAGATTCAGATTTACCAATCACAGTAGAACAAAGCTGTCATAAACTTTTGTGGCCTCAAAATAAACCAATTCAAGAAATTGTTTTTCCCCAGCTTATAGACACCGCACAGGCATCTATGACAGCGCTATGGTTGATGTTGCCTAAACAAGAAATCAAAAACTATGCCCTTTCTACCCGTTACAACCAGTTTATCTTCATGACATCCCCTCACCCAATGCTGTTGTGGGTGACTGTACTCTACAATCGGCAATTGGCTCCTAAGTGGCTACCATGCTACTTAGATATGCAAAATCCCCAAAATCTTAAGCTGGTAAGTTTGCTGGCTGAAAATGAACACTATCCTCTAATTTTCTTTACTCTGGAAGCACCACATTCTTGCACCAACGTTCTCAGCAGTCGCATCGAGCCAACTCAGCGGCAAATGTTGAAAAACTGGGCGCAACAAATTCATAGTCTACCGCCAGCTTCTCAACCCCAGTTGAGCAAACAGCTATTAAAGCAGCAGTATAAACAAATACAATCCCGCATATTGGAGCATCTGGAATCACAGCCACAGGTTGTATTATCAGGCTCTATTTAAGGAAAAATCCGCACCTTGGAGAGACGGGACAAAAAGAATTCCTAATTTCTAACTCCAAAACGCTTGACAAGTTGAAAAAAAATAGTGATAATAGCAAAGTTGCCAAACAAGGGACTGTAGTTCAATTGGTTAGAGCACCGCCCTGTCACGGCGGAAGTTGCGGGTTCGAGCCCCGTCAGTCCCGTTCTAAATTTAAGAGTAGTGAATCACTTAACTGAACTTTGGTGATTTTGGATTTTGAATTCCCCAAAGGGATTGACTCAGAATTCAGGGTTTGAATATAAGCTACATTTATCATGCTTTGCGAAAGAGAGAATTAACTGTGACTGTCAGAGTCCGTATTGCGCCGAGTCCAACCGGAAATTTACATATTGGTACAGCCAGAACGGCTGTATTTAACTGGTTATTTGCCCGCCACCACGGCGGGAAGTTCATCCTGCGAATAGAAGACACAGATTTAGAGCGATCGCGTCCCGAATACACAGACAATATTCTTGAAGGGCTGCGCTGGCTAGGACTTAACTGGGATGAAGGGCCATTTTTCCAATCCCAACGCCTGGATCTTTATAAGGAAGCAGTGCAAAAACTGCTAGATCAAGGATTAGCTTATCGCTGCTACACCACTTCTGAAGAACTAGAAACTCTAAGAGAAGCCCAGAAAGCTAGAGGCGAAGCTCCTCGCTATGATAACCGTCATCGCAACCTCACCCCAGAACAACGCGCCGCTTTTGAAGCAGAAGGTCGTTCTTGTGTAATTCGCTTCAAAATCGAAGATGGGCGAGAAATTGTCTGGAACGACCTAGTAAGGGGAAAGATGTCTTGGCGAGGTAGCGATTTAGGTGGTGATATGGTCATCGCCCGCGCCTCAGAAGAGGGTAGCGGTCAACCTTTATACAACTTTGTAGTTGTAGTGGATGACATTGATATGCAAATCACCCATGTCATTCGCGGAGAAGACCACATCGCCAATACCGCCAAGCAAATTCTGCTGTATGAAGCAATGGGTGCAAAAATTCCAGAGTTCTCCCACACACCCTTGATTTTGAACATGGAAGGGCGCAAGCTTTCTAAGCGGGATGGTGTCACTTCCATTTCTGACTTTCAGCAAATGGGCTTTATTGCTGAAGGCTTGGTAAATTACATGACATTGCTGGGTTGGTCACCACCAGATTCAACTCAAGAAATATTTACCTTAGAAACAGCAGCCAAAGAGTTTGGTTTTGAGCGTGTAAATAAAGCAGGTGCAAAGTTTGACTGGGACAAGCTGGATTGGTTGAACAGTCAGTATATCCACAAGACGCCAGTAGATAAACTGACAGATTTACTCATACCCTATTGGGAAGCGGCTGGGTATAAATTTGATGGTGGAAGAGATCGCCCTTGGTTAGAGCAGCTAGTAACTTTAATTAGCCAAAGCTTGACTCGTTTAGTAGATGCAGTACCTCAAAGCCAACTGTTTTTTACTGACACAGTTGAATTTAGCGAAGAAGGTAGTACGCAACTGAAGCAAGAAGGTTCTACTGCTGTCCTTGAGGCGATTGTCACAGCTTTGGAAAATCAGCCGCAACTGTCGGAAGCCGCCGCCCAGGAGATTATTAAACAAGTGGTGAAAGAGCAAAAAGTCAAAAAAGGCTTAGTAATGCGATCGCTCAGAGCAGCCTTAACTGGAGATGTTCATGGCCCCGATTTGATCCAATCTTGGTTACTACTAAATCAGATTGGTTTAGATAAGTCGCGCTTGAGTCGGGCATTAACGGAAGGTAATTAGTGATTACTTCCAGATTTTAGAAATATTTTAGATTTTAGGGGCGCACGTTTGTACGCCCCTAAAATCTAAGGTAGAGCAACTATAGCAACAATAAATCATTGACTAATTACTAATGAATTATCCCCAATATCCAATCTAAAATAGGTAGTCAATTCTCCTCACATTGGGAACTTGGTGTGTAAAATTCATATCTTCAAAAACACTTAGAAGCGAAGTAATTACAATGCCGACAAAAGCGCTCAATAGAGGGATGAGATTATCGTTGATGATAATTACGCTCTGCATCACATCGACAGTTAATGCTGCGGTTGATGCTCAGGAAGCGCCAACGATATTTGGAGATGTTACTATTGACCCACAGTTTTCGCCAGACCCCCTGACAGTTCGCGGGATGAGTGGTGGTTCAATATCTGGGAGTCAAGTAGCCGGTAGGAATGAAACAGCTACTGGCCTTTGTACTGGATTTATTGATGAAACACCAGACCATACATTAGCGCTAACAAGTAAATTTGACTACCTGAAGTTGCAAGTGCAAAGTCCTGAAGACACCACTATGATTATCAAGGGTCCTGGTGGTACTTGGTGCAACGATGATTTTGACGGCAAAAATGCCGGTATGATTGGCGAATGGCTTCCTGGAAGTTACCAAATTTGGGTTGGTTCCTACGAAAAAGGCAAGTATCTCCCTTACACTCTACAAATTACAGAAGTTAAGTAGGTAAAGAGGCAAGGGAGGACAAGGGTACACGAAACCCTCTCCTTTTCTACCGTATATTTATTTAATTAGTTTTATTTTAGTAGTAATGCCTGGGCAATGAAAACCGCAACCTTTGGTGGGGGTGTCAATAAATACTACGCACACTTAAGTAGCATATATCCAGTAGGTACGCAAGTTGATTGGATGGTACGAGTTGTTCGTTCAAATATCAAAAATCAGCCGGGATTAAATTACTATTGGGCATTTCATAACCCCAAATTCGCCCAACCGGACTTCAATCCCAGTTCTACTTCTAATCAGTTTGAGTATTTTACAAACACTAGGCAGTAACAATCAATTGCATCATTTGAAAAGACCTAGTACTTACTAGGTCTTTTTTTGTCCCTTAAAGATTGCAAATTCAGTTATATCATTAGCTATTCCGTGGCTATCCAGCGCACGTAAGGACGGAAACCTCCTAGCCCCTGATATGTAATTGTGGTATTTAGTGTTGCTTGGTTCAAATCCAGGCGGAAATAAACTTTTCCATTCCGAAACTGGAAATTGTACACGGGAGGTCTTTCTGACTTAGCACTACCAACACAAGATGCATAAGATTGCCGCAATGGTGCTTCGTATTCTAAAAATTTCTTACCAGAGGCTACCAACTTAGCATTCCTAATGTCAGCAACAGCAGTATGTTCAGCACCACCTTCAAAAGGGAGCAAGAAAGTCAATATACCAACTGTCTTGGGACATGCCCCTGCCTCGCTTTTTACATTGAGTATCATGTTGGGGCGCTTAGGTGGCCCAATGAAGGTTTCTATTTGGGCTTGAGTAAGAGTTGTTGCAGTTTTACTATTACCTTGAATACAGCCAGTTAGTATCCCTAAACTTATAACAGGAAGAACTAGAGTTAAAGTCAAGTGTTTGAGACTTCTGGAAGTCATTTTTGTGGTTCCATTGATTAATTTTCTTTTTACTAGCAACAAGGTATGTAACTGTTGCAATAAAAAACTTTATCCTAATTAATAGGATGTATTTTTTATGACATATCTCAGAATTCAAAAGTTGCACGCCGTAAGAAAATCAACTCGCTCACCAGGTAAATTTGTAAGTAGTTTACGACACTCAGTGCTGAGTAAGTAAAAAACTACTCAGCACTCTTCATTCTGTCGTGTTTCACCCTACACGCCAAGCAACTGCCTAAATAGCCAGTTTCTCTCTTATGGCTCTCTACAAATTCTCTGCTTGTTAACCCAAGCTGTATTAAAATTAAGTTAACTTTGATTAAGATTCTTGTTGGCATCGCCATAATGCGCCGCTCGCTCTATGGGAGTGCATATAAGAGATCAAATTAAACAAAATGGGAAAATGGATTTATAAACATCCGTTTAACAGCTGAAAGTGACAGAGTGATCAACATTCGGTTGCTAAGGCTGATGAGTTGTATAGGCATCTAGAGGCAAATTAACATGAAATTCTCCTGGAAAGTCCTAGTACTCTGGACATTGCCAGCTTTGGTAATTGGCTTTTTCTTCTGGCAAGGAGCCTTTGCAGGCGCTCCTGCTGACATGAGTAAGAATACAGCCAATACCCGCATGACCTATGGTCGCTTTCTAGAATACTTGAACGGCGATCGCGTCACCAGCGTGGATCTGTACGAAGGTGGTAGGACAGCAATTATAGAAGCCCGCGATCCAGACATCGAAAATCGTGTCCAAAGGTGGCGGGTGGATTTGCCTATTAACGCTCCTGAGTTAATTAGCAAGCTGAAAGAAAAAGACATCAGTTTTGATGCTCACCCCATGCGGAATGATGGCGCAATTTGGGGATTGTTGGGTAATCTCATATTTCCAGTTTTATTGATTACCGGGCTGTTCTTTTTGTTCCGGCGTTCTAGCAACCTCCCCGGCGGGCCAGGTCAAGCAATGAACTTCGGCAAATCCAAAGCACGTTTCCAAATGGAGGCAAAAACCGGGGTCAAATTTGACGATGTAGCCGGGATTGAAGAAGCTAAGGAAGAATTGCAAGAAGTTGTCACTTTCCTTAAGCAGCCAGAAAGATTTACTGCTGTAGGCGCACGGATTCCCAAGGGAGTGCTGTTAGTTGGGCCTCCTGGAACTGGTAAAACTTTACTAGCAAAAGCGATCGCTGGCGAAGCAGGTGTACCTTTCTTCAGTATTTCCGGTTCGGAATTTGTGGAAATGTTCGTTGGTGTGGGTGCATCCCGCGTCCGCGATTTGTTCAAGAAAGCTAAAGACAACGCCCCCTGTATCATCTTCATCGATGAAATCGACGCCGTAGGACGGCAACGGGGTGCTGGTATCGGTGGCGGTAACGATGAGAGAGAGCAAACCCTCAACCAATTGCTCACCGAAATGGACGGGTTTGAAGGTAATACAGGCATCATTATTATTGCTGCCACCAACCGTCCCGACGTACTAGACTCAGCCTTATTGCGTCCGGGTCGCTTTGACCGCCAAGTAACAGTCGATCCACCCGATATCAAAGGGCGTTTGGAAATCTTGCAAGTCCATGCACGGAACAAGAAATTAGATACTAGCGTATCTTTGGATGCGATCGCTCGCCGCACTCCTGGATTTACTGGTGCTGATTTAGCCAACTTACTTAACGAAGCAGCAATTCTCACTGCTAGAAGACGCAAAGAAGCTATCACCCTCCGCGAAGTTGATGATGCGGTCGATCGGGTAGTCGCTGGGATGGAAGGCACTCCTTTGGTAGACAGCAAGAGCAAGCGCTTAATTGCCTACCACGAAATCGGACACGCCTTAGTTGGGACTTTGTTAAAAGACCATGACCCAGTGCAGAAAGTCACTTTGATCCCAAGAGGACAAGCACAAGGTTTAACTTGGTTTACTCCCAACGAAGAACAAGGGTTAATTTCTCGTTCTCAGTTGAAAGCCAGGATTACTGGTGCTTTGGGCGGTCGCGCTGCTGAGGAAGTTATTTTTGGGGCTGCGGAAGTTACCACTGGCGCTGGTGGAGACTTGCAACAGTTATCGGGAATGGCGCGGCAGATGGTGACTCGTTTCGGGATGTCCGACTTAGGGCCACTATCGTTGGAAAGCCAGCAGGGTGAAGTATTCTTGGGTCGTGACTGGACAACCCGATCTGAGTATTCCGAATCTATCGCCTCTCGCATTGATGGACAAGTGCGAGCGATCGTGGAAGAATGCTACGAAAACTCTAAGAAGATTATCCGTGACCATCGTAGTGTCACCGATCGATTAGTCGATCTACTCATCGAAAAAGAAACCATTGACGGCGAAGAATTCCGCCAGATTGTGGCTGAGTACGCTGAAGTCCCTGAGAAGCAGCAGTACGTACCACAACTGTAGTAGCTGACTTATTTCCAGTCTTTTGCCTGGGAATGAGAAAATAATCAAAAAAATGAGGATGCTATGTGCAATCCTCATTTTTTTATATGAAATTTTGTAGTTTATGAAACAATTAAAGTTCAAATTGCCTCTTCTGGAATGACATCTTTAATAAATGAAATTTATGGTGTAGTCACAACAGGAACACATTGGAAATTTCTCAAACTTTGTGAGAATACCATCTTTATCGATAAGAACGATTACTTTATTAAAGAAATAGACAAAATCTTAGGGATTCTGACAACTACGCTGATGGCTTGCCCGCAATTTTAGTTTGGGGATGGTTCCTACCATCGCCATTTTTTGGGAGCATCTCAATGAGTGTAAAAAGCCTTGTAAAATTTCACCCCAACCCTCTCCTTGGTAAGGAGAGGGAGCAAGAATCTTGTTTCTCATCTGGTATATTTGCAAAACTGAGATGCTCCCTATTTTTTATCTTTCCACTTCATCCACTGCCTTGGGAACTCCCGCAGTTAACACTTCATGTCCACCAGGTGTAACTAACACGTCATCCTCAATCCGAATACCAATGCCAATCCATCGAGGATCAGTCTCTGGTTGATCTTCTGCTAGTTTAGTGCCAGGCACAATATAAAGTCCTGGTTCCACTGTCAAAATTTGGCCTGGTTGTAAAATCTGGGGTTTGTCTTCACCGTGCTGGTAAACTCCCACATCATGAACATCCAACCCTAGCCAATGACTGGTGCGATGCATATAATATGGCTTATATTTCTCTTCTTCAATTAACTTATCAACTTCACCTTTGAGGATGCCAAGTTCAACTAAACCTTCCGTAAGGACGCGCACTGCTGTATCGTGAACTAATTTGAAGGGATTACCTGGTTGCACTTGAGCGATCGCTTGTTTTTGCGCTTCTAGTACAATCTCATACAGTATCTTCTGTTCGGGCGCAAATTTACCACCCACAGGAAATGTCCGGGTAATATCAGAGTTGTAATAACCGTAAGCACAACCGGCATCAATTAGCAGTAATTCTCCATCCTGCATTTGACGATTATTTTCAATGTAGTGCAGTACGCAAGCATTCACACCGGAAGCCACAATCGAAGGATAAGCTGGGCCTAAGCCACCCCGCACTCGAAAAATGCGTTCCATCTCCGCCTGAATTTCGTACTCATAACGTCCGGGTGCGGCGATTTCTTGGGCGTAATTGTGCGCTTCAGTTGCGATCGCTACTGCTTGACGCATCAATGCCAACTCAGCTTCACTTTTGATTAGTCTCATGCTATTGAGTACAGGCCCTGTATCTTCAATGGCGATCGGCCCAGTACCGCGCTTAGGATAAGTCCGCAGTAAACTTTGGTAATGTCTCAGAATTTGGTCATTGAAAGTGCGATCGCGTCCTAAGTGATAATAAATCCGGCTGGCTTTTTCTAAATACTGGGGCAACTTTTCATCTAACTCGCTAATGGGGTAAGCTTCATCAGCACCATAAATTTCCTTGGCTGCATCTACCCCTGAAAGATAACCAGTCCATACTTCCTTTTCGCGATCCTTTGGTTGGACAAACAGCACAAACCGATGTTCTGAATGATGCGGCGCTAACACTGCTACTGCCTGTGGTTCATTAAAACCAGTCAAGTAGAAAAAATCACTGTCTTGGCGATAAACATACTCGACATCGTTGTGCATCACTGCCATTGGCGCACTGCGAAAAATGGCTGTGCCATCACCAATTTTTGCCATTAACTGCTCACGACGCTGCCGATATTCTGCTTGCATAGCTGATGTATGTATTAAATTATTGTGTTATTTTACACTTTTGCCAACTACTTAAGAGCAGAATCTGTGCATCTAGGTAGTTGCTAATCTCAGTTATTCTAACCAAAATTTCATTTGTTTCAACTCAAATCATAAATTATTGGTGAATAATCAATTATCTTCAAAATTCCAAATACCTGACTTCTCATAAAAGTCGGGTATCTTATTATTCATCGATAATTTAGACTTACTATACAAACAACGATGTAATCCGAATGTGATTATATATTCTAACTATTTTATGTAACCAAGTAACAATTACATCAAGATGTATTGTATGTTTTAATTCGAGATTTTAAATGTCAAAGAAAATAGATAAATCAATTATGTTTTGTCTGCTAATTATCATGTATACAAAACACAAATGAATATTTTTAATTGCTTGTATAGAGCTTGCAATTTTTATTAAAATCGGATAAAACGAACATTTGTTATCTTTAAACAATGACATTTATAAATAAAAAATAGTTCTAAAGAAACTTTAAAAACCTGGTAAATGTTATTTGGTTACAGAAATAGATTGCCAAAAAAAGTTAAAAAAATATGACAACCAACCATAAAAACACACCATGTTTGGAACTCAAAATACTTCAAAAAATTCCGATAGACTATGGGCGGCAACTACCCAAAAAATAGAATCATTAGGATCGGTTATTGCTAGTTCAACTCCTCTAACTTCTGATTTGCCTCTACAGAGTAAGAGTTCCTCACAACCACAATCATCTGGATTGCTGTCAGCAAATCCCAATCCTAATCCTTACTTAACTAGTGCGGCGATTGTTCCTGACTTTAACGGTGATGGCAAAACGGATAAAGTTTGGGTCGATTCTACAACCGGTGAGATTATCATTCGGTTGATGGATGGGACAAAAGTTGTTGAGCAGGGTTCTCTAGGTAATTTCGACCTATCCGCCTATGATTACAAAATTGCCGATTTCAACAATGATGCCAAAACCGACTTCTTATTACGCAATAAGACAACCGGTGAGAATAGCATTGTGTTGATGGATGGAACTAAAGTTGGTACTGCGGCTTCTCTAAGTAGCGTTGACCCAGCCTGGACTCCTCAGATTGGGGATTTCAATGGCGATCGCAAAACCGATATCTTCTGGCATAATGCTACAACTGGTGAGAACGCTATTTGGGAGATGGATGGCACCACCGTTCTGAATGCAACTGTTCTAGACACTACAGACACAGCATTTACTCCTACCATTGTTGATTTTGACGGCAATGGCAAGAGTGACATTTTCTGGCGCAATCAGACAACCGGCGATAATACCGCTTGGTTTATGGATGGTACACAAAAGACTGAATTTGCGCTGCAATCACAAGATGCCGCCTGGACTGCTACCCTTGGTGATTTCAACGGCGATTTAAGCACTGACTTGCTGTGGAGAAACGCTCAAACAGGTGAGAACAAGGTTTGGACGATGAATGGTATCTTAGTCACAGAAGGCGCTCTAGGGACACTTGACTCATCCTGGACTTCCAAAATTGGTGATTTCAACGGTGATGGCAAGACCGATATCTTCTGGCACAATGGAACCACAGGTGCGAACACCGCTTGGTTGATGGATGGTACAACAGTTGCTACTGAAGCTTTCTTACCGACTAATAACGCGGCCTTGACACCATCTCTTGGCGATTTCAACGGCGATGGTAAGACCGACATCTACTGGCGCGACCAGACAGCAGGTACAGACAACATTTGGACTATAAATGAGACGACAGCCGTTGAGACTCCCATCAGCGACGCAGATAAGCTTGGCCCACAGTGGTATACGTTCTAAAAGCTAGAAACAGAGGTCATTCAATTTTGGATTTTGGATTTTAGATTTTTCCTTCAAAATCCAAGTTGTCCTTCCAGCGCACCAAAGGTGCGACCCAAAATCTAAAATTAACAGAGTTAGGGACTTCCAGTAAAAACAACATTCCATTGTAGGGGCGCACAGCTAGCTGTGCGCCCCTACAGAGTTAGGTTGATTCTTGTCTATATACTTACTTTATTTAAATTAGCAGTGTTCTTAAGCACAATATATCTGTGATTGTAAACACATACTTCCTGATTAAAGTAACTATATTATCTTGGCCAAAGGAAGATACAGCAAAAATGCGTCTTATAACTTGAGATCCATTTCCTTTTGTTAAAGCCAGAGATAAAAAGAAGTAGATGGACAAAAATATTTACAGTCATTGGGAAGTCGAATAAAGCAATCCGCTTGCGCCTGGAATTGCTTTATTCCCCTTCTCTACGAGATGCTGCGCGTAGCTTGCTTCCCCGCAGGGGTACGCTGCATTTGCAATGACATTGTGTAATTAATTCTGTACGACTAGCAATACCTTAGCCAATTTTTTAGAACTTCCGCAGAATGCAGGTTTTGAGCTATGGGTTTAAACCTCAATTTAAAAGCTTGAAACCCTTGCTGTCTATGAAATTTAGCTTTTTATCCATCTCTAAAACTGTAATTTTGGCGAGGGTATTGTAATAAGGCAATTGATTATTTGGGTTTGTGTCTCACGACGTTACTAATTTAATAAAGGAGAATTTTAACTATGTCTAGACTAAGCGTTCCACCCAATTTCATCGGCACCAGCAGTGCAGACACAATAGTAGGGGAAGAGTTAAATGCACCTTTGGCAATTGGAATTGAGATTTTAAGCAAAGGTTCCATTGATACACGCTCAGGAAAGGACACTATTAAGGGCACAGGGAACGGCACTAACGGCGGCAAAGGCGGCAACGGCATCGAGGGCGTCGATGGCGGCAACGGCGGTACTGGCACTGGTATCGCTAATAGTGGCAATCTGAATACAGAGAAAGAAAACGACAATATCATCGGCACAGGTCAGGGCGGCGACGGCGGCAGCGGCAACGAGGGCGTCGACGGCGGCGACGGCGGCAACGGCGGTATTGGCACTGGCATCGCTAATAGTGGCAATCTGAATACAGAGAAAGAAAACGACAATATCACTGGCACAGGTCAGGGCGGCGACGGCGGCAGCGGCATCCCCAACGACGGCATCGAAAAGGGTGTCGAAATCGAAGAGGGTGTCGGCGGCACCGGCGGTACTGGCACTGGCATCGCTAATAGTGCCAGTCTAAATACAGGCTCAGGAAACGACACCCTCACCGGCACAGGCAACGGCGGCGAAGGCGGCACTGGCGTCGGCGACATCGACGGCGTTACTGGCGGTATTGGCGGTACTGGCACTGGCATCGCTAATAGTGGCAATCTGAATACAGAGAAAGAAAACGACAATATCATCGGCACAGGCAACGGCGGCAACGGCGGCAACGGCGGTACTGGTACTGGCATCGCTAATAGTGGTAATCTGAATACAGGCTCAGGAAACGACACCCTCACTGGGACAGGCAACGGCGGCGACGGCAGTGAAAGCGATATATACATGTTCTTCCCCAGCTACACCGGGGTAAGCGGCGGTACTGCGATTGGTATAAATAACAGTGGTAGTATTAGTACAGGTTCAGGAAAAGACACGATCGCT
>JAHCSU010000180.1 GCA_023522315.1 Nostoc sp. CCCryo 231-06 | reverse complement strand
TGGTAGTTGGTTCTATCTTTTGTCACGGCTTTGACCGCATCGAGTCAAGCAGAGGTGAGGAATATGAACCCACATGGATTTACAACGCCAAAATTTTTGAAGGAAGCGCGATCGCATCAATCGCGGTCTTTCTGGGTGCAAGCTTGACCGGTGCGTGTGTTGCGGGAGATGGGAAAGATGATTGATAAAGAGCTTGTTGGATGTGTAACCCTCCTAAGCAAGTCCAAAACCTACAGTATCGATGGCGCTCTCTATCGCTATCTCTATAGCAATGACAGTATCAGACACACACAGTATTATTTCCGCCCTTTACCGCGTCAGTCCAAGACTGCTGACTTAAAGCTCAATCGTGACAAGGTGCTAAGGCGCTGCTACGAAATTCCTCTTCTTTATAAACAGCACACAGCAGAGATAACTAACAACTCAATACAGTTGAGTTTGTTCTAAACCTTGGTAACATCTACTACCGCGCAAAGCGGACAAAGGCTTTGGCACAAGTGCGTCAACTAGTCCAAAAGGGGCGCTTTTACGGGGGTAAAAGGAATTTTGTCAATATATCAGAAACTCTGGCAAGCCTTATTATTGCGTGGTTATAGCCGACGAAAAAACACACTTTGAAATTTCAGAGAGTTATTTTTCAGAGTTATTGATAGGTTTCAGCTAGCGGGTCATATCGAGATAACTGATTCAGCTAATTACATACATCAAATACCTTGGACGCATTCGGAATACGAATCAATTTTATACACACTTACAGAATCAAACGGAGGCAATGTGTCAAATAAAGAGTATGTAGCTAAGTATCGGAAACTCAAACAAGTTTACGAGCGCGAGTTAGGGAAAGAGATTGCTGACATTACTTGGTATCGGACAGTCTCTATCCTGAAACAGCATTTTAGTTTCAACGTGCTGGGTAGCGACGCTCAAAAGATAGTTGAGACATTCGCCGGATTTAAACGGCGCTACGGCAGCTTTACAGGTCGCGGTGAGGGGTTTAGTGAACGCTGGGAGGCATTCAAGCACTTCTACGAGATGGATGCTCAATATCACAGAGAAGAATTTATGAAGCTTCTTGCAGACTATTTAAAAATCAATCTTGACCACGTACCGCGTAGCACTCCTTACTACTGGTTTGAACGTGCTGAACTATCTTTCAG
>JAHCSU010000018.1 GCA_023522315.1 Nostoc sp. CCCryo 231-06 | reverse complement strand
GCAGTTCCAAAATGCTAACCCTTAAACATAACATAAAAGTAATTTTGCAAGAGGTATATTCCCATTATTGGTTTTGCACAAGCATTACAACCTATAATTGGGATGAATTATGGTGCAAAAAATCATATGAGGCTAAAAAAAGCCTACTTAACTTTTGGAATTATTGGAACTATTTTATTGCTATTACTTTGGTTGCCTTTGCAACTATCTCCCAGGACATTTTTAGGTCTGATTTTGCCAAGTGTTAATTTTACACGAGATGATATATTTAATTTTAGAATTCTCAGCAGCTTAATACCAATATGGCCTTTAGCATTCTTTAGTAATACTCTTTTTCAATCTATAGGCAAAGGCAAAACTGTATTAGTAGTTCTTTTATTAAGAAGCATAGTTTTAAATGTACCATTTATGCTATTTTTTTCCAGAATATTTGGGGTACAAGGTATATATATTGGAATGACTTTAGCAGATATTATATTTATATTAATAGTCCTTATGTTGACAATTTTAGAGTTTCAATATTTAAGTAAACTTAAACTTGAATAATCGGAAGTTAAAAATACGTTTTTCCCAAATATAACTTGATTCTTTTTGAATTTTAATTATGACTTTTTGCAAATTAATCAGGAGACACTGTGATGAATGAGTTAGTACAAAGATTGCTAGAAGAGAAACATCCCAATGTGTGTTTGAATTGTGCATTTGGGTGGGTTTTGTATACCCACTTCACGTTCATATAAGCATTTTTATGCTTCTGCAATTTTAAGTTTCTTTAGCCTAGTAACACTTGTTAAAAATGGAGAATTTCTATGATAACGTCCTCAGTTCAACAGACACGGGTATGGTTTATCACTGGTTGCTCAAGTGGTTTTGGTCGAGCATTAGCACAAACAGTGCTTGAGCGGGGCGAGACTGTGGTGCTAACGGCAAGGAATCCACAACAGGTAGAAGATTTAGCGGCAAGCTTTCCAGATCGCACATTACCAGTACAACTTGATGTCACCAAACCCGGAGAGGTGAGGGAGGCTGTGAAAAAGGCGATCGCCAGTAGAAACTATTGAAGCTGCATTACAGTTTATGAAAGCAGAATTAGATGCTTGGAAAGAAGTATCTACGAGTACTGACTTTGACGAGGTTGTAAGTACCTTGTAACGACAAGCATAACGGATGGGTCTAATAAATAGTGCCTGCCGAGCATTTTGCTGTGTCTGATGCGGGAGCGATCGCTTGAGCATTCACTCACTACTCATTGATTAAAAGTAAGGATTCAGGGGTTATTTATGCCAGTTTGTGGCGCGTGCAATCTGGGATTTAACTCCACTACCAGCGACTGCAATCAAGTCGCTTTTTTAACAGCCAATTTCGTGCAATAATTGAGAACACTTCTTAAGTAGTTACGCAAAATTAAATATATACTGCGATTGCTTGGTTTCTCGCAATGACGAGGGTTTGAGATTTTCGGAATGTATAATTAATTTTGCACTACCACTTATTTAAACCTATAGCGGGCTGGGGTACTGACTGCTGGAGCGATCGCTACGCTCCAGCAGGCATCACGCAAGCGCTGACTTGTCAGTTCGCAATCAGCATTGCATCCAGTATTTAGGTGTTCCCTTTCGGGGAACTTGAAAAAGCTCGTTAGTCTCAATCACATATCAGCTAGCTTGATAATAACAGTAATTATCATTAAACTATGACAAAAATTCTGACAGATACAGACTGGAAAGAATTGTGGGCAGAAAGTGAGCAAAAGGGTACAGTTTCTATTCAATCAAAGGGGGTTGAAACTATCTGCCAAGGGAAGATTCTAGATGTCTGTAATACCTATAATTGCTGGGCAGAATTACGTAGTGGATTGTCTATTTCAATACATCAAGAAGAGTTTACTGATGATCTTGTATGGATTAGAAATAGTTTAGATAAATCTCGATTTGGCTTGAGTTTTTTTCTTTCAGGAAAAGTGAGAATTGAACGCCACGGTTTAACTGACAAGACAGACGAAGCAGTAGGCAGATATTATTCAGAATGTAACTACGATATCAAAGAAACTGAATGGTGGAAAGCCGGTGAGAAGTTTTCACGAATTTATCTGGAAATTGAACCGCAGAAATTTTTTCAAGGTTTTGGCGAGGAAGATTTAGTACAGATACCAATTTCCCTGCGTCAAGCCTTAATGGGCGTTAAGGTACAGCCCTATTACCACCAAGGAAAAATAACACGGCAAATGCGGCGAGTGTTACGTGAGATTTTGCAGTGTCCCCATGAAAGCTTGATAAAACAGATGTGTCTGGAAAGTAAGGCGATGGAATTGATTATGCTTCATTTCCAGCAATTCCAGGAGCAGGAGGTTCATGATCATAGATTGACTGCAAAAAAATTGAGCGATATTGACAAAATTTACCAAGCAAAAGAAATTTTGCTTGGTAATTTAGATAATCCACCCAGCCTGATGGAGTTAGCACGGCAAGTAGGGCTAAATGACTTCAAATTAAAGCGTGAGTTTCGTCAAGTTTTCGGCACATCTGCATTTAAATATTTACACGACTATCGACTCGAAAAAGCCAGCCAACTTTTAGCATTAGGAGAAATGAACGTTGAAGAAGTGGCATTTAAGGTAGGTTTTGATAGTCGCAGTTACTTTGCCTTAGCTTTCCGCAAAAAGTTCGGATTGAATCCTAATCAATACTTTCAGCATCGCCAGAAATCCGTCTAGCGTTCAAATAAAAAATCCGAATCCCCTATGATACATAAACTGCCAGTTTAGTTAGGAAATTTTCTTAATACTGTCAAGTGGTGTGAGGGAGTGTAGGTGAATAAATGAAGTTAGATAAATTGTTTCAAAGTCTGTTGCTGACAGGTGCAGTTGTGGTTTTTATTAGCACTCCTGCTAGAAGTGAAGAAACTCAAGGTGAATTTTCTACTGCGACAGTAAGAAAATCTACATTCAAAGATACCCTTGGAGTTAGAGTTCAGGAGTCTGTCAACAGGAAATCTCCAGTATTAGCTTCTAGTAACAGGAAGCACCGACATTTTCCGTCTCAAGTTGCAAGTTCTCTGGGGAATGCAAAGTCAGAGAAATCAAACAGAAAGATTCTTCAGCTCAGTGAGATTGAGCAGATTTCCCAGAGTGCAGAACTACTTGTACAGTCGCCAGCTTCCTCAGAGGTAATACAGGTGACGGGAGTGCAAGCTAATCCCACAGAGAAAGGTGTGGAGGTGATTTTACAGACGACTCTTGGAGAACAACTGCAAATCACCGATCG
Source organism: Nostoc sp. CCCryo 231-06 (assembly GCA_023522315.1). GTDB lineage: Bacteria > Cyanobacteriota > Cyanobacteriia > Cyanobacteriales > Nostocaceae > Nostoc. The sequence continues at coordinate 4,189 of JAHCSU010000018.1, read as the reverse complement.
CAGTGCTGATAATAACTTTATTGCTGATATTCCTAATGCCCAATTGCGGTTAACCAGTGGCGATGCGTTTACATTTAGTTCCCAAAACCCAGTTGAGGGGATTACTGAGATAACAGTTACGAATATTGATGCAAATACTGTGCGGGTAACGGTGGTGGGTGAGAAGGCTTTGCCTGCGGTTGAGTTATTTGATGATAATGCAGGGCTGATTTTTGCAGTAGCATCACAGGCAACGGCGACACAGCCACCAGAAACGCCACAAGTTCAAGAAAAGCCAGCAAGTGAGACACCGCAGCAGAAACCAGCAGCGCAGCAGGATGAGCCGATTGAGTTAGTAGTTACCGGAGAGCAGGATGGGTATCAGGCGCCAAATGCTACGACTGGGACAAGGACGGACACACCCTTACGAGACATTCCCCAATCGATTCAAGTAGTGCCACAACAGGTACTCGAAGATCGACAGCCTACAAACTTAATAGATGCACTCAGAAGTGTCCCCGGCATATCACAAGCCAATCAAGCATCTACATCAATTTATGAAGGTCCGATCATTCGAGGCTTTGCAGCTTCGGAATTCGATGTTTTGAGGAATGGAATAAGTGGTCCGTATGCCCCAATCTCTAACTTTGAGCCTGCAATAATTGAACGAATTGAGGTTCTGCGAGGACCAGCTTCTGTTCTGTTTGGTCAAGGTTCGCTTGGTGGCGTTATCAATGTTATTACTAAGCAACCGCTCCCTGAGCCTGACTACTCTGTAGAAGCCTCGGCAGGTAGCTTTGATTCTTATCGTGGCGCGATCGACTTATCTGGTCCATTAACCAGTGATAAAACGCTCCTCTATCGTCTAAACTTTGCAGGAAAAACTACAGGAAGTTTCGTTGAAAACTTTGATCGACGGCAGTTTACGGTTGCACCTGTAATTTCCTGGCAAATTGGTGATCGCACAAACCTTAAACTATCAGCCGAGTACATCAATATTTCAGGTTCCTATGGGCAGATGGGGCTTCCGGCTAGAGGGACTATCTTGCCCAACCCTAATGGCAAAATCCCGTTGAGTCGCAACTTAAGCGAATCCTTTGACAAAGATGATGTCGAGTCATTCCGGATCGGATACGACCTGGAACACAAATTTAGTGACAGTTGGCAGCTACGCAGCGTTTTTGAGGCTGCTTGGCTTGAACAGGACAGGGCAGTTGTATTTCCTAGGAGTCTGGGAGCAGACAATCGGACGCTGCAACGAGGGCTTTCCAGGAGTCCAATCGATGCTAGAAATCTCACCTTTGATAATTATTTTGTTGGTAAGTTTGCAACGGGCAGTATTCAGCATCAGTTACTTGCTGGATTAAATTACACTCGAACAGACCAAAAAAGTTTTGGACGCCCTGGTTCGCGTTTAAACTTAGCTCCTATAGATATTTTTAATCCTATCTATGGTCAGCCGTTGGGAACACCGTTCGCCGATCCTTTTGAAGGAGAATCCAATTCAAATGCCTATGGCTTCTACCTGCAAGATCAAATTTCGCTAACCAATAATTTCAAGCTAGTTCTAGGCGGTCGATTTGATATCGCCAATCAGCGGATCGTCAATAACTATCCAACGGATGGCTCTGCTCAACAAGAAGTTTTCAGTCCTAGAGTTGGATTGGTCTATCAACCGATTCCTCCCATTTCTCTCTATGCTACCTATAATCGTTCTTTCAGACCAGAAGTCAATGTGTTTGCAGGAGGAACGCTTTCAGTACCAGAACGGGGCACATTGTACGAAGTTGGAGTTAAGGCAGACTTAAACAATCGAATTTCTGCAACTTTGGCATTTTATGACCAAACTCGTTCCAACATCTTAACTACAGATCCGAATGATCAATTGCGGACTATTCAAGTAGGAGAACAGAACAGCCAAGGCATTGAGTTCAACATTGCTGGTGAAGTTCTACCGGGCTGGAATATTATCGCGGGCTATGCCTACACCAATGCTCGTATTACCAAAGACGAGGATTTTCAAGTCGGTAATCGTATTAACGGTGTCCCCGAAAACAGCTTTAATATATGGACGACTTATAAAGTCCAAGAAGGTAGTTTAAAGGGATTGGGGTTTGGCTTAGGGCTGTTTTACCAAGGCGAACGGCAAGGCGACTTGGCAAACACATTTCAACTCCCTAGCTACCTTCGCACGGATGCTGCTATCTTTTATGAAGCCGATCGATTCCGGGTTGGACTCAATTTCAGGAATCTATTTAGCATTGAATATTATGAATCTGCTTTCAATATCAATCGTGTTTTTCCTGGTGCTCCATTTGAGGTACAAGGAACTGTTTCTTGGAAGTTTTGATTCAACTTTAGCCTGACTCACTTTCGCAATCATGCTAAATTCAGCCTGATCCCAACCCTTCCCAATGTTTTGGGAAGGAATTTAGAAAACTATTCCTTCAATGATCAAGAGAATTGGTAGTGCTATTATATTGTTCCTATTTGTTGGTCTAACTATTATTCTGGTTAGAACTTGTGATGACCGACTTACAGATACTTCAATCAATGTAAGCAGATTATCCTCTACTACTGACTGTCGAATGGTACAACACACAATGGGGGAAACTTGTGTCCCAAAAAAACCTGAGCGTGTTGCTACCATTTTTCATGTCACTCTGGGTAATGCATTGCTTCTAGGTGTTAAACCAATCGCCAGCAGTATAGTAAATATGGAGAATCTGTTTCCTGCATATTTACAAAATAAAGTTGGGGGAATAGAACCATTGGGTTCTCAAAATGAACCTAACTTAGAGAGAATATTGATGCTTAAGCCAGACTTAGTTCTGGTTTGGGAAAATATTCAGACAATTTATCCGCTTCTATCACAAATTAGCCCTACTGTTATCGTCCCGTGGCATGGTCCAGCCGCTTGGCGCGAACATTTTGACTTTGTTGCTAAAGCATTAGGAAAGGAAGAAGAAGCACAGCAAGCCTGGAAGCACTATTATCAGCGAATAGATGAACTAAAAGTAGCTCTAGGCAGTCGATATCAAGATAAAGCAATATCTGTTTTTACTCCTTCCGGCCGTTGGGGATTCTTTATTCAAGTAAAAAATTCATTTGCTGGCTCTATTTTCAACGATCTTGGATTACAGCGTCCAAAGTTGCAAGATGTCAATACATCGAGCGGCTATGTCATTTTTAACTCTGAGGAAAAGTTGGAGATGATAGATGGTGATATTATGTTTGTTTTAGCTAATAGAAAGGAGGACAAAGAAGCCTTTGAGAAAATTTTACAAAAGCCTCTAGGGAAAAGGCTCAAAGCAGTTCAGCCGGGGCATGTATATTTTGTAGATAACTTGTCCTGGACTGGCTCAAATTTGCTTGCTGCCGATGCTGTCATCAATGACCTCTACAAGTACCTCGTCAATATCCCGTAATGACAGCACTGGTAGGTGCGCCCTTTTTTGTCTACTTGGCTAAGTCAAAGGTGAAGAAATGAAGTTGGATTGGCTCGTTATCCGTTCTGAGGCGATATCTTTTCGCATAGACAGACGTGTGCCACTGATGCTGATATGTTTGGCAGTGGTGATTGTAGTGGCGATGGTGATGAATGTGGGCAGAGGTGAATATCCCATTTCGCCCTGGGATATCGTCAAAACTGTATTTGGTTTAAATACGGGCAACCCAGACCATGCTTTCGTGATTCACAACCTACGGCTACCCCGCACCCTTGTCGCTTTTATGGTGGGAGTGGCCTTTGCTATTTCTGGCACTATCTTTCAAGGTTTAACACGCAATCCCTTAGCTGACCCTGGTATTATTGGCATCAATGCTGGGGCGAGTTTAGCAGCAGTGACAGTCATTGTGCTATTTCCATCAGCACCGATTTATACATTGCCTGTTTCAGCCTTTGCAGGTGCTTTATTGATGGCTGTTTTAATTTACTCCCTGGCTTGGAATAACGGTAGTTCGCCGATTTTACTAATTTTAATGGGTATTGGCTTGTCTGCGATCGCCAGTGCATTCACCAGCTTGATGATTACCTTTGGGGATATTTATGACGTTAGTAATGCTTTGGTTTGGTTGGCTGGCAGTGTCTACGGACGCACTTGGGAGCAAGTCTTTTCCTTCTTACCTTGGTTGATTAGACCTCTTGCAGAATTCATTTTGTGTTATGATAATTGGTTTTCTTAATCTTAATGGGGTGAGATAACTAAAA
>JAHCSU010000179.1 GCA_023522315.1 Nostoc sp. CCCryo 231-06 | reverse complement strand
TACTTTCATCATAGATTATATTGTTTGTCCTAACCATCTTGGCGGTTGCTATAGTGGCGACAGAAGGATGTTCTTCTCCTAGCAGCCGTTTTTTCTGTCCTAAAGCTTCCACTAACAACTCTTCGGCTTGGTCATAGCGTCCTTGACAATCATAAAGTGACGCTAGGTTATTCAAGCTAGTGGCGACAGAAGGATGTTCTTCTCCTAGCAGCCGTTTTTTCTGTCCTAAAGCTTCCACTAACAACTCTTCGGCTTGGTCATAGCGTCCTTGACAATCATAAAGTGACGCTAGGTTATTCAAGCTAGTGGCGACAGAAGGATGTTCTTCTCCTAGCAGCCGTTTTTTCTGTTCAAAAGCTTCCACTAACAACTCTTCGGCTTGGTCATAGCGTCCTTGATAATAGTAGAGTCCTGCTAGGTTATTCAAGCTAGTGGCGACAAAAGGATGTTCTTCTCCCACCAGCCGTTTTCTCTGTCCTAAAGCTTCCACTAAGAACTCTTCGGCTTGGTCATAGCGTCCTTGATAATAGTAGAGTCCTGCTAGGATGTTTAGGCTAGTGGCAACAAAAAAATGTTCTTCTACCAGCAGCCCTTTTCTCTGTCCTGAAGCTTGCATATACACTACTTCGTGGTTCGAGTTGTTCATAGCTTCCTGTGATAATACTAGAGTCCTACTAGCTCCTTCAGGCTGGTGGCAACAGAGGTACGTTCTTCTGCCAAACGGGTTTGCACCCTTGATAAACATTGCTCATACTAAACTGCTACTATCAGCGCTCAACCTGTATTTCCCTAGCGTACAGCTATGCGCTTGATCTTTGGTCTTGCCAAGGTTTGAGATGTATAAAAAGTTTGATTTAATTACAAATATTTAAAAACTTTACAATGGCTTCGCTTTCTTTGCGAGTATTTACATAGAGCAAACCTAGATTCACACACGCTTGTTTTTGGCGGATAGCAAAAAACTGAACCAATAAAATCCTGTATGGTTTTTAAGGAAAGAATTTATGTGTTCTGTGTGTCTGGTCTGGGGTTTGACAGAAGTGCTTAATAGTCCAGCATGGGCTTGTCTTGGCGGCAAAAGCTAGACTACCTCTATTTTTGGCGAAGGTATTGGCAAAGCGATCGCTGCCATCCACCTTAGGGATTATTTTATAATATTGCGCCATTAGGCAGATAATCGCCAATTCGCCGCAACATAGCTTCACATTCTTGTAATGCTTCTGCCTGTTTGCGTTCACGAAGTGTAGCTTGCTGTTTGCTCAATTGTGTAAAATCTCTTGACTTGAAGTTTCAGTTACCCTGAAGATAAAAGGGTTAGATATCTTGTCACAGTACTAAGCACATCTGATGTCGCCTGATTTCCTTTCAATTCCCTGTTTTTGGGATAAACATAGAGGGTAAGGACGATAGGTATTAACGCGGCAAAAAACTAAAAAAAGTACGCACGGATTGCTAAGACGTGCCTGGACGCAGAGGGTTAAATGCGCCGTTGCACCCCGGTGAAGCGTCAAGAAATAGCTGATTAAATCAAATTCTAAGCGATTTAATCATATATTTTGTAGCAGATACTTGTGGAAAAGAAAATGCTAGATGTAAATGTTGTTATGAAAGTTGGCGATCGCGTCCGCGTTAAAGATTCGGTAGTAGTGTATCATCATCCTGAACATCGGAATCAGCCTTTTGACATCAAAGGCACTGAAGGCGAAGTTATAAGTTTTGCCACCCAATGGCGAGATAGACCCGTAAGCGCTAATCTACCAGTTGTAGTCCAGTTTAGTAAAAAGTTTAAAGCCCATTTACGTGAAAATGAGTTAGAAGTAATCTAAATCACTTATCTGCGGCGAAACCACTGAAAAATATTCAGTTCGCCGCGCATTCTTTTAAACTCTTGGCGGTTCTGTTCTGCTGTAGTATAATACCATTCACAATAACGCTGAAACTCTGACCGTGAACTAACTTCGTGGTAAAACTGATGGGTTGTTTGGTAAGAGGCAAATGCTTCCTCAACTTGGGGTTGAGGGGATGGCATAATATAAGGTAAATTTTTAGACATAAAGTTAGGAGAGACGCGATTAATCGCGTCTGTACAAGAGTTGGGAGAGACGCGATTAATCGCGTCTGTACAAGAGTTGGAAGTGGGGAGTATTGAATTCAGGCAATTATAGCGGTTATCAGTTGAGTGAAGTACAAGAACCCCACCCCCAACCCCCTCC
>JAHCSU010000178.1 GCA_023522315.1 Nostoc sp. CCCryo 231-06 | reverse complement strand
AAAACCATATTTGGATGTTATTTAATTCACATCCACTCAATTTAACGTCCTTAAGTTGCCAAAAACTGACGCAAGCTCAACAAACTCAAAGTTTGACCCAAATTCAAGGGCAAAAGTGAAACTCCTTCCAAGCGGGACTGTACCCAACCTTCTCCCCAGCACCATTCGTGGAACCCGTCAATGCCTCCGCTGAGTACCAAGCGGAGACAGTTGAATTTGACAACATCTACTTGATGATGAATCGCAACTGGGCCAGTCCAGGTTGTAAACTGGAATCCTGGAAGTAGTTCTTCTGGCATTCCTGGGGCAAAGCGTTGCCCTAAGAGCCATTTTTCGAGTTGCATCGGATGTAGTAGACTATCACGAATTGCATCTGTTGATGCTTCGATTTCGATCCGCAGTTGGCTTTGTTGAAAATTACCCAGCATTTTTATAGGATTACCTAAAGGTGAGCGATCGCTATTTCTAATATTGCAAATACAATCACTGATTATTGCAGCGTCACTTTTCTCGCAGCAGAGAACTTAGAATAGAAAATGTGAACTTGTTAAGAAATGTAAGGTTATTCATGGCGGATCAGTTAATTCGTGCAACAGCAGCCGAAGGTGGAATTCGTGCCGTAGGTGTGATCACCACACGTTTAACAGAAGAAGCACGGGGGCGCCACAAGCTTTCTTATGTGGCAACGGCAGCACTAGGCCGGACTATGGCGGCGGGCTTGTTAATGGCTTCTAGTATGAAGCGAACTGGGTCAAGGGTCAATGTCCGGGTAAAGGGCGATGGCCCTTTGGGTGGCATATTAGTAGATGCAGGCTTAGATGGTACGGTACGCGGGTATGTGGGAAATCCATCTGTGGAATTGCCTCCCAATGCCAAAGGTAAGCTAGATGTTGGTGGTGCAGTGGGTGGCGGCTACCTCTATGTTGTGCGGGATATTGGTTATGGTTATCCTTACTCTAGTACGGTAGAACTAGTTTCTGGGGAAATTGGCGATGATGTAGCTCATTATTTGGTGAATTCTGAACAAACACCTTCGGCTTTAGTTTTAGGTGTGTTTGTGGGAGCAGGTGGAGTAACGGCTGCTGGAGGATTACTGATACAAGTATTGCCCAAAGCTGCCAGAGACGAAGCCTTAGTAGAAACGTTGGAATCACGGGTTGCTGGTCTAGCAGGATTTACGCCATTGTTGCAAGCTGGGAAGAATCTGACTGAAATCTTTAGCGATCTGTTGGGAGACATGGGGCTGGTAATCTTTCCCGAACGGCAAATGCTGCGCTTCCAGTGTGGTTGTTCTTTCGATCGCGTTTTGGGGGCACTGAAGATTTTGGGAGAAGCGGAACTGCAAGATATGATTATTAAAGATGATGGTGCTGAAGCAACTTGCGAATTTTGCGGCAACGTCTACCAGGCAAGTAGTGATCAGTTAGCTCAATTAATTGCCGATTTGCAAGCTGAATCTACTGTTTTAGGATAACGTATAAAATAGCACTGATTTTTTAGATTGATAATGATATTCTCTGGAGAGAGATATTCAAAAAAGTAGCTTTTTAATCATGAGAAAGTTACTATGTCAACAATGGAATTATCAACCTAAAACAGAGCGCTATTCAATTATTTTGGTGTGAGAGATGACAGAGCGGGATATTCCAGACAGTTGGTCTTCAGCCAGTGGAAGAGAGCCAGATCAAAACAAAAGATTATCCCGAACAGAACAATTCGGTGAAACTCAGCCATTTGATGCCCCAGCTACTGGTTCTACCTCCAAGTCAGTGAAGCGGCGAAAAAAAAACCACACGAAAGGATTACCTATAAATAGTAATTCAAAAGAAACTGCCCAACTCAGTAATAGTTCTGGGAAATGGCCACGCTGGATGAAAAGCTGGACATTGTGGCTAGTACTACTAATGTTGATTCCCGGCAGTGTAGGATTCTTGGCAATGGCAATGCTGCTGAAGTTGCCAACTGCCCCTAATTGCCCCTCGATTTTCTGGCCCCTAGCTAGTGCTTCGGTGCGGTTACACTGCGCTCAGTTGGCGGCTTCTAAACAGACAGTAAACGACCTATTGCAAGCGATCGCTCTGGTGAAGCAACTACCACAAAATCACCCGTTGCATGGAGAAATTGATCGTTTCATCGAAGAATGGTCACGGGATATTTTGAAGCTAGCTGATCAAAGTTTCCAAACTGGGAATTTAGAGGAAGCGATCGCTACTGCTCGTAAAATACCCGAAGATGTGGCAGCTTATAAATTAGTCGATGAACAAGTTGACAAATGGCAAACAATTTGGTCAAAGGCAGAAGCCACTTACAACGGTGCGATCGCCGAAGTAAAGGAACGGCGCTGGCAATCGGCGTTCATGTTATCTGCTAAAATGCTGCGCGTAGACAATCAATACTGGGCAGGTACTAAATACGACCAATTGAATCGTCTAATTGCCACAGCGCGGGAAGATGGCGATAAGTTAGGAAAAGCTGAAAACCTAGCTTCTAGTAAAGTTGTAGATAATTTATTAGAAGCGATCAAGATAGCCGAGTCTATTGGGCAGGAAAGTTACATTTACCAAAAAGCTCAGGAAGCGATTCCGGTATTTGGACGCAAAATGCTGGAATTGGCAAAGGCAAAACTAGATAAGCAGGATGCGGATGAAGCACTGAATATTGCTAGACAAATTCCAGAGATTGCGAAGCTACAGGGCGAAACAGATGACTTTATCGCCATAGCTGACGCGAAAAGAAGTGCTTGGATAGGTAACGTTTCTGGTTTAGAGGCAGCGATCGCTCAAGCACAACAAATTGATCCTTCCAGACCAGTGTATAACGAAGCACAGCAGCTGATTGCTCGTTGGCAGTTGGAAATTGAAGATGTTGCCAATCTAGAAAAAGCGAGAATATTGGCCAACCAGGGAACAGTCCCTAATTTAACAGCAGCGATCGCTCAAGTAGAACTCATCCCTGCTAATAATCCCCGCGCTACAGAAGCGAGGCAAGAAATGGGTCGCTGGCGGGCTCAAGTTGAGACAATTGAAGACCAACCTTACTTAGAACGCGCCGAACAGATAGCAATATTCGATGATATCAATTCCTTGCAAGCTGCGATCGCTCAAGCCAGCGAAATCCGTAGAGGTCGGGCATTATATCCAGAAGCACGGAAAAAAATTCGTACTTGGGTAGGAAAGATTCAGCGAATTCAAGACCAACCCTACTTGGATCAAGCACAAGAACTGGCTCAAAGTGGAAATCTCACTGCCGCTATTAACGTAGCTCAACAAATTGCCTCGTCGGGAAGGGCGCTTTCACAAGAAGCACAAACTGCAATAAATGACTGGGAAGGGCAAATCCGCACCAGAGAAAACTGGAAAAAAGCTCAAGAAGTGGGCGCGGCTGGCACACCAGAAGCCTTAGTTGAAGCAATACGGCTGGCAGATCGGGTTTCAAATAATAGCATCTTGCGTATGGATGCGAATCTGGCTATTGACCAATGGAGTCAGCAATTGTTAGAAATAGCCCGCTCTCAAGGTCAGTCTGATATTGCTAGAGGGATTGATATTGCAAAATCAATTCCACGCGGTAGTGCTGCTTACAGTGCGGCGCAAGAGCAAATTAGGGCTTGGCAGGAATTTCTCAATCCTCAACCAGAACCTCAGCCCCAGCCTCAGACCCAGACTGAACCTCTACCATTTCCTCAATCAACTACTACTACTGATGGGCAGTAATATCGTTAAGTGAACTACTCAGACTTGCCTACGGCTGAAGTCTGAGCTTCCCAATTCATCGGGA
>JAHCSU010000177.1 GCA_023522315.1 Nostoc sp. CCCryo 231-06 | reverse complement strand
CTCTGAATCTTTTACCTACTGCGAGGTGGAGTCTAGAAAAATGCAGTAGAACCGCTTAGATTCAATTTTCAAGGTACAGTGCTTCGCCTTTCGGCAGCAAGGTTTTTAGCGTGGTTGATTACCTTTTCCACTATCGCTATTGTACCAAAAGCCGCCCTAGAACGGCGGGGCTTTAGACCCATTATTTTGGTAACTTACCCCTTATCTAATTGCACTTTAGAAACCCATCAAGAACAAATCTTGTATAAATCAGCCCTTTACTATCAGCCTGAGTCGGTAAAATCTGAGTGATCGCCATACTAATCAGTTAAGAAAATTTATAGGTTGGGTTGTAGGTAGTGAAAGCCGACAAAGCGGTGAAAATGTTGGGTTTCATTCCTCAACCCAACCTACCTCGGAGTGATTTTTCAATTAAAACTTACGTAGTATTCAAAGCGCTATCTTTTTCTTAATGATCGGCCTAACGGTAGAACCAAATTCTATCTTGCTAGAGAGGTTAAAACCTAACACATAGTTGAAGATGAGATAAGAAGTTACAAAAAATCTTTAGTGATTAGGTAAGAAAAATGTTAACACCATTATTAACCGCCCTAGCTACAGCTTTGAGCCTGTTGATTGTTGATTTAGTTGTTCCAGGCGTTAATATTGCTAACTTTCCCGCAGCTATGATTGCGGCTTTAGTAATTGGTCTAATTAACGGTTCAGTTAAACCAGTTTTGTCTGCTCTTTCTCTACCACTTAACTTTCTCTCATTTGGAGCATTTTCGCTCGTCGTCAACGGTTTGTGTTTCTGGTTAGCAGCAGTGCTAGTTCCAGGGTTCGCAGTTAAAGGAATTATTGGTTTCCTTCTTGGGCCAGTGATTCTAACTTTTGCTAACACCTTCATTAACAACTACTTTGTTGAAAAAAACCTGTTAACCGGCAGTGGTAATGTAAAAACCCAAGGTGAATTACCTTCTAGATAAGTATTACAAGGAGTAGAAATACCATTTTTCTCACATCTCTACTCCAAACATAAATATCCGAAGGTGGATTTCCTAATTCGGTATCTTCAGCAGAATGTAATTAAAGAAAATCACAAAAATACGGCAAAATCATGAAAATAGTTCGTTTTCTTCTAGGTTTGTTAGTGCCTCCTTTAGGCGTTTTCCTGACAGTTGGAGTTGGCCCAACTCTGTTTATTAACATCTTGCTCACAGTTCTAGGTTGGCTACCGGGTAGTATTCATGCAATTTGGGTTATTGCCAAGCATGATGAACAACTGAATAGAGAAGGCAATATTTACTAATACGCAAGATGAATTTTAGGGAATTTTAAGTAGGGTGCGTTATGGCTAAAGCCGTAACGCACCATTTTAGTTTCTAGTATATAAGTTATAGCAACCGCCAAGATGGTTAGGACAAACAATATAATCTATGATGAAAG
>JAHCSU010000176.1 GCA_023522315.1 Nostoc sp. CCCryo 231-06 | reverse complement strand
AAGAAGCCAACAATCGCAAAATCCAGCTTTCTAAAGCCAGTAAGTTCCAGGCGGTTCCAGGGCAGGGCGTTGAAGGCGTTGTTAAGGGTCAGCTTTATCGGGTGGGAAGACCAGAATGGGTTGAGGAGTTAAAAGTACAGTTTCCAGCACCCTTGCAAAAAGGACTGCAAGAAAGTGAATCGCGTGGAGAAAGCGCGATCGCTTTGATGGACGAAGGGCAGGTGTTAGCAGTATTTGGATTAGCTGATCAAGTACGAGAACGCGCACGGGAAGCAATTCAACGCTTGCACGAGATGAATATTCAAACAGTGATGATTACAGGAGATGCTGAAGCAGTTGCTAAAACAGTAGCAACTGAATTAAATATTGATCGCTACTACGCCCGCGTGCTTCCTCAAGACAAGGCTGCACTGATCAGACGGTTGAAAGCTGAGAACCCCACTGCTTTTGTGGGTGATGGAATTAATGACGCGCCTGCTTTATTCGAGGCGGATTTGGGAATTGCGATCGGGGCTG
>JAHCSU010000175.1 GCA_023522315.1 Nostoc sp. CCCryo 231-06 | reverse complement strand
GTAGCATTTATTGCCAGCAAAGTAGTTCCCGAAGAACAGAAATAGAAGTAAGTTACGCCCTATAGTGCTTACATCAGATTATTGCTAGTAGCCTTTACCCTTCAGCCTTAAATAAGTCATGTCATTTGTTGAAGTAGACCACATCGATCGCGTGTTTCCCTTGCCTAACGGCAACAGCTATATAGCCCTAAAAAATATCGACCTCAAAATTCCCCAAGGTGAATTTGTTTCCTTAATTGGACACTCTGGCTGTGGTAAATCAACTTTACTCAATATTATTGCTGGGTTAGACCGCGCAAGTTCGGGCGGAGTAATTTTAGAAGGACGCGAGGTAAAAGAGCCAGGGCCCGATCGCATGGTAGTGTTTCAAAACTACTCTTTACTGCCTTGGTTAAGCGTCTCGGAAAATATCACCTTGGCGGTAGACGAAGTTTATCAAAATAAACCCAAAGGCGAACGCAAATCAATTGTAGAACACCACATCGACTTAGTAGGCTTGCGCGCCGCCGCCAGTAAGCGCCCAGGGCAATTATCGGGAGGGATGAAACAAAGAGTTGCGATCGCACGGGCGTTGGCAATTCGTCCTAAACTACTGCTACTAGACGAACCTTTTGGGGCTTTAGACGCATTAACGCGGGGTGGCTTGCAAGAACAATTAATGAAAATCTGCAACGAAAGCAACTTAACTTGCGTCATGGTAACTCACGATGTCGATGAAGCATTGCTAT
>JAHCSU010000174.1 GCA_023522315.1 Nostoc sp. CCCryo 231-06 | reverse complement strand
AATTGCAAGACATTATCGCAATTTTGGGTTTAGATGAATTATCAGAAGACGATCGCCAAATTGTAGCTAGAGCGCGTCGCATTGAGCGGTTCTTGTCTCAGCCGTTCTTTGTTGCTGAAGTATTTACTGGTTCTCCTGGCAAGTACGTGAAGCTAGAAGACACGATTAAAGGCTTTGAGATGATTTTGTCCGGTCAATTAGATGACCTACCAGAGCAAGCATTTTACATGGTAGGCAGTATTGACGAAGCGATCGCTAAAGCTGAAAAACTTAAAGGCTAAAGGCAGTAGATAAGGGAGAAATCTTCCTTATCTCCCTTTTTTTGTCTCTCTTACAACAATCCTATTTCCTATGACATTAACTGTTCGTGTAGTTGCTCCAGATAAGACCGTCTGGGACGCTACGGCTGAAGAAGTAATCTTGCCTAGTACCACTGGTCAGTTAGGTATTTTGAGCGGACACGCGCCGCTATTAACTGCCTTAGATACGGCGGTAATGCGGGTTCGTCCTAATTCTAATCGTGAATGGATTGCGATCGCAATTAAAAAACTGGCAATAATCAAACCCTCGCGATTACTAGGTTCAAAGGGGTTAAGCACGCTTAAATCGGTTTTAGCGCCCACCGCCACAAAGAAAATAGGCACTAATAAATCAGCAATTGGACGTACTTGCTCTTGAAGTTCAATGCGTTCATCTGTTTCATCTAGTACTAAACCCGCCGCAAATGCTCCTAAAATAGCTTCTAGGTGAATGGCTGCGGCTAAGTAAGCTAATAGAAAAGCAAAGATAAAGGCTGGGATAGTTAGTTTTCCGCGCGTTTTTAACCGCTCGGCGATCGCCACAAAAGAAGTATTAAACACTTTTCCCAGCAAAATTGCGCCCAGCAAGAAAGTAGTGGCACTAATAATTAAATAAATGACATTACTAACATCTATTTCGCCCGTTTTTGCCAAACTGGCGACTACAGCTAAAACAATAATTCCTAATACATCGTCAATTACCGCCGC
>JAHCSU010000173.1 GCA_023522315.1 Nostoc sp. CCCryo 231-06 | reverse complement strand
AAACTGAGAGTATGGGCAAAACACCGCCACCGTAACAAAACGGCAAAACGGCAAAATGGATAGCGAAAAAATATTGGCAAGCTATTGGTGGTGATAATTGGGTATTCGCAACCAGACAAGAAGGTAAAAACCCAATGCGGTTACTTAAACATAGCAGAACACCTATAGTATGCCATGTAAAAGTCAGAGGCGAAGCCAGTCCATTTGATGGCAACCTAATTTATTGGAGTTCAAGAATGGGAACACACCCCGAAGCAACAATAAGGATGTCTACACTCCTTAAAAAGCAAAAAGGGAAATGTAACCACTGCGGATTGTACTTCCGAGAGGAAGATGTGCTGGAGATTGACCATATATACCAATGGACAAGGTGGTTAGGACATCAATAAATGATGAGACTCCGGCTACAAAAGGGTTTTACTCCTGAATTCTGACTCCTGACTCCTGACTCCTGCTATAATCCCCAAAATCTTGGGAGGTAAAGACGAGTACAAAAATCTCCAGATTCTGCATAAATACTGCCACGACACGAAAACAACCGATGATGGTTCGGCTGTAGGTACGCATGACAAGCGCCAAATCATTGAGGAGCCGGATGAGGTCGAAAGTCTCATGTCCGGTTCTGTAGACGAGCGGTTCTCGTGAGGGAATCGCTTAGTTTAACCGAAAATGCAGCGCTGAATATTTTAAATTTATCGCTTAAACAATGGGCAAATACGGTCAGGCGCACCGTATTTCAAGTCTTTGGAGAGATTCCCCTCTGCAAGAATAGTAGACTATCCTTGCAAGGGAACTCAATGAAAGAGAAAACTTAATCAGTGATCATTAAAATCCCTGTACCTCAAGGTCAGGGATCAACAGACTAATGCCAGTTTTTGAACACAACCCCTAACAAGGATAAGGTGTAGGGAAGCCCAGCAAAGAATTTAGTTGCTCAATATTAAATCTTTTTTGTCTAGTTAGTCCTCTACACCTGCTCCGTTGGCGTAGCCTCTCGTAGAGAAGAGACTTGGTTATCAAAAGACATAACTAAATAGTGATAAAAGTGGAAGGTTGAGCCAAAAGTATACTTGCAGTCACATTATCCAACTTCGCCAACACTTGATTATCAGAATTATCCATAATGAAGGCAATACTTCCTTGTTGCTGTATCAACAATTGACCGAACTGGAGACTTCCTGACAACGCAATTTTGTCCTTACCCACTTCAAAGTCAGTAATGGAGTCCGTGCCCTCACCTAAAGCCAACACAAAGGTGTCAGCGCCATAACCACCTGTAAGTACATCTTTGCCGTTTTGCCGTTTTGTTACGGTGGCGGTGTTTTGCCCATACTCTCAGTTT
>JAHCSU010000172.1 GCA_023522315.1 Nostoc sp. CCCryo 231-06 | reverse complement strand
ATCTTCTTGAATATCAATGTGTTACATCTTGAAGTGCGGAATGTCGGATTTAATTACGCCTACCTACTTACCTGTTACATATAGCAGTCTTAAATCATTTGTGAAAGTTTCTGTTGATTCTTCTCTCTGTGCTCTCTGCGCCTCTGTGGTTCGATTAAAAAGTAATTTTCACAACTCAAATAGGATTGCTATATACATTGGTAGGGGCGGCGATGCTGAGTTGGTCTACGCTAACGCAAACTCACAAAAATTTAGAAAAACCCAAAAGCAAGGCACAGTCGAAGCTTGTAACAAATAAACCCGGCAGGGGCCATATAACAAGGCCGCCCGCCAGGAAGGTATAGTATATTCTGGCCATGTTTGATTAGGTTAGCGCTTATTTATAAAAAATAATTGCGTATCCCTAGATACAATAACTAAATCCTTTGGAAAACACAGTTAAGAAAAGTTACTAAATAGGTTAATTTCTAATTAAAACCAACAATTTCCCAAATAGGGAGATGAGGGAGCAGGGAGTAGAAGGCAAGGGGGAGAATAAAAAATTACCTCTTTCCCCTCTGCCTCTTTCCAGTGCCCAATGCCTCATGCCCCATAATATAAGAAAGCGCTTCACACTTCTTAAATAATCAGCTTTATTAGAACAATGGCAAGAGACTTGCGGGGATTCATTAAAATTTTGGAAGAAAAGGGACAATTACAGCGTATTTCAGCTTTAGTTGACCCAAATTTAGAAATTGCTGAGATTTCCAACCGGATGCTGCAAAAAGGTGGGCCAGGGTTGTTGTTTGAAAACGTCAAAGGCGCTTCCTTCCCGGTGGCGGTGAATTTGATGGGAACTCTGGAAAGGATTTGCTGGGCGATGAATATGCAGCATCCAGAGGAGTTGGAAACTCTGGGAAAAAAACTAAGTATGCTGCAACAGCCAAAACCGCCGAAGAAGATTTCCCAAGCGATAGATTTTGGGAAAGTACTGTTTGATGTGGTAAAAGCGAAACCAGGGCGTGACTTTTTCCCTGCTTGTCAGCAAGTTGTGGTTCAAGGTAATGATTTAGATTTAAACAAGTTGCCCTTGATACGTCCTTATATTGGTGATGCTGGCAAGATTATCACGCTGGGACTGGTAATTACGAGAGATTGTGAGACGGGTACTCCAAATGTAGGTGTGTATCGCTTGCAACTACAATCTAAAAATACAATGACGGTTCACTGGTTATCAGTGCGGGGTGGGGCGAGGCATTTGCGAAAAGCGGCGGAACGTGGGAAGAAATTAGAAGTTGCGATCGCACTTGGTGTAGATCCTCTAATTATTATGGCAGCTGCCACACCCATTCCTGTAGATTTATCAGAATGGCTGTTTGCTGGACTGTACGGCGGTTCTGGTGTGCAGTTGGCGAAATGTAAAACCGTCGATTTGGAAGTTCCCGCAGATTCAGAATTTGTCTTGGAAGGAACGATTACACCAGGGGAAGTCTTACCAGATGGGCCTTTTGGCGACCACATGGGTTATTATGGCGGCGTGGAAGATTCGCCGTTGGTACGTTTTGAGTGTATGACGCACCGGAAAAATCCGATTTACTTAACAACATTTAGCGGTCGTCCACCTAAAGAAGAAGCGATGATGGCGATCGCACTAAATCGCATCTATACTCCCATACTGCGGCAGCAAGTATCAGAAATTGTTGATTTCTTCCTACCAATGGAAGCTTTGAGTTACAAAGCGGCGATTATTTCCATAGATAAAGCATATCCCGGACAAGCGCGACGGGCGGCTTTAGCATTTTGGAGTGCTTTACCACAATTTACATACACAAAATTTGTAATTGTTGTAGATAAAGACATAAATATTCGCGATCCGCGTCAAGTGGTGTGGGCGATTAGTTCCAAAGTTGACCCAGTGCGGGATGTCTTTATTCTGCCGAATACACCTTTTGATACGTTGGATTTTGCCAGTGAAAAGATTGGCTTAGGTGGACGCATGGGAATTGATGCAACTACAAAAATTCCGCCGGAAACAGACCATGAATGGGGTTCGCCTTTAGAATCTGACCCCGATGTGGCGGCGATGGTAGAAAGACGATGGGCGGAGTATGGTTTGGCAGAGTTGCAGTTAGGAGAAGTAGACCCAAATTTGTTTGGTTATGATATGAGGTAATGTGTTAGAGAGAAACTGGTAAAAATCTATGCTGGCTATCAGCTTAACTAATTTTTCATCACGCAAAGCGACATAATTAGCCCCCTCATCGCTTGCGGGGAGGGGGTTGGGGGTGGGGTTCTATCTCTGCAACCAAGCACCAATATCCTGCAACACCCCCTCCATCCTCTCCAGAACATCCTCATTTCTAAATCGCACAACCTTCAACCCCAAACTCTCCAAAAATTCTTGACGTATCGCATCTTCCTGTTGGGTGTAGTCATGAATTTCGCCATCCACTTCCACCACTAACCGCGCTTCATTACAGTAAAAATCGACGATAAAACGATCAATTGTTTGCTGACGGCGGAACTTGAAACCCAAAAGTTGCTTGTCTCTCAACTTCTGCCAAAGTAACTTTTCTGCTGGAGTTGCTTCACACCGCATCTGTCGCGCCAATGGTTTCAGTTTTTTCCAAAGTTCGTGTGGGGTTTGCCAAGGGTATCCTGGAACCCCACCCCCTAACCCCCTCCCCGCAAGCGATGAGGGGGGACTGGAGTCGGGGATGAGGTTTGGGTTGGGGTTTTGATCTTGGATCATTTGCGCGATTGGTGGTTAGCTAATATTTCATGTATTATTCCCAGCGATCGCACTCTTACACCCCTGCCTACGAGTCAAAATTCTGGCATAATCAGACATGGCTGCACCTAAAAAACTGATATAAATCTTGCCAAGCGAATTGAAAGGTTTACGCCGACTGGATATTTTAATAGAATAATCTCATCAAAAGATTCGCAGAAATATAAATGGACTGGATTACACTACTGCGATCGCTACAGTCTGATTTTATTAAAAGGTTAACATCGGGTTGTCTACTTCATTGTGAAACAGAAGGTCAATATAGTGAATTAACTATAATCTCTGGAGAAAGGTTAAGGGCACTACGGGAATTTTGCTGGTTAATGGCTGAGAAATATAAGCGTGTTTTACCAGTCCGTGATGTTTTTATTAGCTATCTCAAAGGGAAGTTGGGTGAGGAAGTTGTCAAAGAACGTTTAGCTGATTTTATTACTGAAGTCGATTATGAAAAGCGATTCGGTGGGGATGGGAATATAGATTTTACTTTGACTTCTGATCCATCTATTGGTATCGAGGTTAAATCTCGTCATGGTCGGATTGACAGAGTTAGATGGTCAATTAGTTCTGAAGAGGTTGCAAAAAATGCAGTTGTAGTTTGTATTTTGATTCAAGAAGATGTGAGTGAAGCACAATCTGAATATCACCTTTTTTTGGCTGGCTTTCTGCCAACGCGGATGATTAAGTTGAAGACTGGTAAAATTTCATTTGGGATAGAACAATTACTATACGGTGGTGGTTTATGGTGCTATCTAGAACAGTTACAATCTTCTATAAATAATTCTTCTAGGCAACAACTACCAATTTACAAATATCTCCCGAAACAGGAAATTCTATCTAAGCCAACTAATAATCAGGCGATAAAATCCCCTTTTCAACCTGAATATAGTACTGAAGATTTAAATAGACTTTATGTAAAATTGGGCGATGAATGTTTTGAGAAAGGAGAATATACAAATGCGATCGCTAACTATAATCAAGCCTTACAAGTTAAATCTAGCGATATTGATTTATATTATAAACGAGGATTGGCTCACTATCAAGTAGGAGATTATGAAGCTGCGATCGCAGATTACTCTCAGGCAATTAAGATGAATCTTCATGATGCTAAATCTTACAATAAACGAGGTTTAGCTCTGTCTCAGCTAGGGCGCTTAGAAGAAGCAATTAATGATTATACTCAAGCTATCACAATTAATCCTAATGTTGCCGTAGCTTATAAAAACCGGGCTGAAGCTCGTTCTCATATAGGAGATAACCAAGGAGCAATTGAGGATTATACACAGGCTATTAAAATTAACCCCCATTATGCAGATGCTTATAAAAACCGTGGGATTGCTCGTTATTTATTAGGCTCTCAACCGGGATTTCCCCAAGCAATCAAAATTAATCCTAAAGATGCCATAGCTTATAAAAAACGTGGTAATGCTCGTTCAGATTTAGGAGATTTTGAAGGAGCAATTGAAGATTATACTCAGGCAATACAGATTAATCCTAATTATGCAGATGCTTATTACAATCGTGGTAATGCTCGTTCTGACTTAGGAGATTTTGAAGGAGCGATTGAAGATTATACTCAAGCAATACAGATTAATTCAAATTATGCAGATGCTTATTACAATCGTGGCAATATCCGTTTAGAAATAGCAGATAAACAGGGAGCAATTGAAGATTTTCAAAAAGCGGCAGACATCTATCGTAAAGAAGGTAAGCTAGAAGCACTCAAAGATACACGAGAAATAATATTAGATTTAGAAATAGAAGAATCATTAGATATTTTAAAGTTCTAGAAAACCAATGAATTAAGATAAATAGTAATTTTCAGTTACCTTCCAGATACCCGAATTATAGCGTTTTCTACATCATAGTCCCCTCCTCGCTTGCGGGGAGGGGGTTGGGGGTGGGGTTCTTTTACCTCACTCAACTGAGAACCGCTATATTTGAGAAGCCGGGTATCTAATTTTTCAGTTGGATTCAGAAAAATTGGGTTGAACGCCTATTTACTTAGCTCCCAAAATCGTTCCAGTCTCTTTCAAATAAACCCGCATAAATGGTTCATCTTCACCCAAAGTATAATCTTCAATCAATCCTTTGCAACGCACAGAAATACCGTTGCCTTTTTTAATCACCACGGTAGAACCATCGAAGACATCCCGCGCCAGCATCATCTCAGTTTCGGTGGGATTATCCAAAACTACCATATTACTACTTCGGTAAAACATCCCCTCTTCATCTAAGATTTCTTCTGCATACTCGGCAATGAGCAAATCAAGTTTTGGATGACGCAGCAAAGTTTGGACGTTGCTGTTGTAATCTTTACTTAATACTTTTTTCGAGCGATTCACAAAAACTGCATCACGACAAATAGCGCCTATTGTCCAGTTGGGATGTTGCAAAAGGATATGGTCAATCGTTGCTTGCAGTTCTTCAACTGAGATTTTATTAAAGGTAATAATCGGTATCCTAGCATCTGTACCCGACTCAAAAAAGGTTTCTAAGATATGAGAAGGCACATCAACGCTTTCACCTTCAGAAGGTTTAAGATGCATTAAAACACCTGGTGCAGCGTTGATTTCCAATATGGCAAAGTTGCTGGACTTCCAAGATTCTGCCAGACTTTTGGTCATGACATCAATACCAAGGCAAGTCAGCTGGAAGTGTTGGGCAATATCTTGCGCCAAGATAATATTGTCATCATGAACTGTGTGCGTTGCATCAATGCTCATACCCCCAGCCGAAAGATTAGCGACTTTGCGAAGATAAACAGTGCGCCCCTTCTCAATAACGGTGTCCAATGATAAGCGCTGTTCCTCTAGGTAGAGTTCCATCGCTTCATCGATTTGAATTTTACTCATCGGCGAGGTAGGCGTGTCTAAACGTGCAGGTTTGCGGTTCTCTATGCGGATTAATTCTGCAAGCGTTAAATAGCCATCACCAACAACCGAGGCTGGACGGCGTTCTGTGGCGGCGACAAATCTGCCATTGACACACAACAAACGAAAATCTGATCCGGAAATACTTTTCTCAACAATTATCCGAGTTAGCTGATCTTCGGGAATCGCTGCCAGTGCCCTATTATAAGCAGATACAAGTTCTTTTGAGTCTTGTATGTCAGCCGTAACACCAATTCCTTTGTGGCCTACCACTGGCTTAACTGCTACTGGGTAGCCAATTTGCCTTGCTGTGGCTAAGGCTTCCTTTTCAGAAAAGACAATATCGCCTTCAGGGACTGGGAAACCCAAGGTTTTCAAAAATGCCTTGCAGTCATCTTTGCGGGTGCTAAACTCCGAATCTAGATGGCTATCACAGTTAAATGTTGTTGCTACCCCCCGGACATGTTTTTTTCCCAAGCCGTATTGCATTAATCCTTCTTCCCACAAATAAAAGGCGGGAATACCTTTTTCGTAGGCTGTTCGCAATAGGGCATAAACCGTGGGCCCACCATAGACAGATGCGCGGAATTTATTTTGCAGCCTCACTAGCTGCTCATCAAAGTTAAAGTCTTCATCTTGGGTAATAGCTTCAAACCAATCCCAAACAAAATAAGCTACTTCTCTAGTTGTGCGTTCATGTAGTGATTGGACGCTAATCCGCACGAAAGCTGGATATGGCTTGACACTCCAACGGTTAAGGTGCAAGTCCATGTCCAGTTTTCCGACTTCGGACACAACTTGGGCAAATAGATGAGCATAAGATTCGTAGCTTTGGTTGCCCAGGTGTGGATAGCGATGTCTCTCGACAAGCCGCTCCGCGTCTACGCCAATCCTTGCAATATAATCTTCAATGGGCAAAGGCTTTCTAGAGTCAACTAGAGCAAAGTCAAATACTAGCGCCCCTATATCTAAATAGGGGTTGGGCCCAATATAATGCTTGAAGTTGAAGATATCGAATACATCCGTTCTTCTAGCATTAATGCGGACTAAATCACTGCTTTTTTGTAGAACCATTGATTACGAACCTTTGGCTAAACACCCTGAAATTTAAATGCTGAGTTTTGGTTACTCAAACTTATTGATTGTAAATTGATTCACATTAATTTTAGATAGTGATGGCAAAGCCATTGATCCAATCAGAACCCACAATAAACCTATTAGTAAGCATTTTCAACTATCTCAAGGCATAATTAAACCCCCCGACCTCAGTAAAGAAAAAAGTACAGTCAATTCATCCTCATGAATAGTCAAAGATATAACCTTTGAAAGGTGCAACACGAGCTAATAATTTGTATATATAAATATGCGGTATTGAAAAGACAGCAAACTATGAATAGCACAGAAGCTGCTCTAAGAGATGAAATTCGAGAACTTGCTGAGGAAGCTTTTCACCAAAAGCTGATCTCTGGGCATGGTGATGGCCCAGAAATGAATGAGTATCAAATTGTCTACCAAGGCAAACCCAGGCATCTCCCACTAGAACAAGCACGTTTTTTCTTAACTAACTTGCTTTACAGAAGTCGCATTCATTAGGAATTACCATCAAATATCTAATTGCACTCGGTTAGAGTTAATACCAATTATGAAATAATTGTACGATTTTGAATCGGCAATTAACGGTGTCTCTAGGAAATAACTCTAGAGGCAGTTGGTACTGTGGGTTTTATTAAGTCAACGAACCTTAATAACGATAGTTATTTTTTATGGAATTTTTTTGAAAATTCTTTTGGTTTCGTTGCGATGTCTAACGACAAGCCGCTTCTCTACGAGACGCTGCGCGAATGCGTCTACGCAAATTTTAATCCTACCTTCTATCAGGTGATCTACCAAAGGAATGATTTGATACTTTAATTGTCATGGTTTAGTAAAATTTATTAACTCAAGTCAGGAGGCATCATGGTAGAAAGTAATCCCAAACGGCAGTTGGTAATTATTGGGGGAGCTGAAGACAAGGAAGGAGATTCCCTAATTCTGCGGGACTTTGTGCGACGCGCTGGGAGTACGAAGGCGCACATTGTAATTATCACGGCGGCGACAGAATTAACAAGAGAAGTGGGAGAAAATTATATTAGAGTTTTTGAGCGGCTGGGAGCCGAGAATGTTCGTATTCTTGATACAGAAACCCGTGAAGATGCATCTTCGTCTACCGCATTGGAAGCAATTAATAAAGCAACGGGGATATTTTTTACTGGCGGAAACCAAGCTCGCATCACCAACATCCTCAAGGGCACCGAAATAGATACGGCGATTCACAAACGGTTCTCTGAAGGTATAGTTGTCGCAGGCACCAGCGCGGGAGCTGCTGTGATGCCAGACATAATGATTGTAGAAGGCGACTCAGAAACACATCCTCGGATTGAAACTGTTGAAATGGGCCCCGGTCTTGGCTTTTTACCAGGAGTTGTAATTGACCAGCATTTTTCTCAGCGCGGACGCTTGGGACGCTTAATTTCAGCTTTGATACTACAGCCTGCTGTTTTGGGATTCGGTATTGACGAGAATACCGCTATGGTAGTGACAGATAACCAAATTGAAGTGATTGGACAAGGCGCTGTCACAATTGTTGATGAATCAGAGGCTACATACAACAATATGGGCGAAATATTGAAGGATGAGTCTTTGGCGATTTGCGGAGCAAAGCTTCATATTTTGCCACATGGGTTCAAATTCGACTTGAAAACCCGCCAGCCTATCCTAAATAATCGCTCTGTGGTAAATGTCTCTGTAGCTGTTGGTTAATCAATACCTGACTTTTACCAGATGCGTTTAAATTGAGTCAATAATTAATACTTGTAGATTAGTAGGATTTATCTCTTGAATATCCTCCCAAATACTCTTAGAAATAGGGGACATAGCCCCGAATTTTCAGGAGGAAGGGGGGATTTATTATTAATAAGCGATCGCAGTCTTGAGCGGGTAAAGGCTAGTGTTAATTTATACTTTGCAAGCTTCACGACTGGTTAGCCAAATCTAAAATTTCTTTATCTGAACAAACCGTGCTGTGGTAATGGGGTCTGTTGTTGATAATTTCCCAAGTTTGGAATAAAAAAATTCCCACGGCTTACGCAAACAATAGCTAAAACCCTGATTTTCCAGTAGGGGCAATTCATGAATTGCCCCTACTGCGTATAGTTTTGCGTAAGTCCTAATTCCGATAAATAGGTCATTAACCTCTGCTAAACCAAGCTGATGAAAGATACCTTCTAGGTTTTGGGAACACTAGATTTAGCACCAGACTTGACAGGAAAAGCCTGATGTCTAAAGGCGAATAGAATAACAGATCAAAAAATACAGTTCCCCTGCAATTACCCATAACATACTTAAAATCAGTGAAGCGTAATACAATTACCCATGAATTTGACTCTGGTTCACAAGCAGAAATACTACCTATACAGGAAAGTGACGACATATCGGAAGCATCCAAGCTACTACGGCAAGGAATTCAACAGCAGCAAGCTGGTGAATTAATAGCGGCTTTGAAGTCCTTACAACAATCTTTGGGGCTGTTTCAGTCCGTTGGGGATTTGCAAAAACAGGCACAGGCACTTTCTTTTTTAGGATTGGTAACTTACACCACTGGAGACTATAAAGGTGCTATCTCCTACTCCGAACAGTGTTTGTCTTTGCTGAATAACACCTCAGATTTAGCATTGCAGATGCAAGCGCTTTCCCATGTAGGGAATGCATACCGTCACCTAAATGACCATAACAAGGCTATTGAATTTCTGGAAAAGTGTTTAAAAATAACGCAACAGCTGCAAGACAAACGTAGCCAAGTAGCAGCACTGAATAATTTGGGATTGGTGTATAAATCTTCGGGCAACTTTACGCAGGCAATTGAGTATCAGCAGCAAAGCCTAGAAATTGTCCGGGAACTCAAAGATAACTGGGGCGAGGAACAGGTACTCAAGAATTTGGGTAATGCTTGGTATGCTTTGGACAATTATCCAAAAGCGATCGCCTATTATGAGCAGTGTGTAGTACTAGCACGCTCCTTAAAACATGTTCGTAGTGCTTCTCAGGTACTAAAGAATTTAGGGAATGCTTGTTATGCCTTAGGTGATTATGCTAAAGCCATTAAGTATTATGAAGAGCGGTTGCAATTAGCTAGAGAAATTCCAGACAAGCGTAGCCAGGAACAGTCTTTAGGTAATTTAGGAGTTGCTTGTGAAGCTTTGGGTGACTATAACAAAGCCATTAAGTATTATGAAGAGCGGTTACAATTAGCTAGAAGTATCAAAGATCGGCGCAGTGAAGAAGAAGCTCTTGAGCGTCTGAAAGCTGCTTGCTACGCCTTGGGTGATTATGCCAAAGCTATGCAATACCAGCAAGGAACATCTTCAGGTAGGTGAACTACCCCGCCGTAAGACGGACGGGGCTTCCCAATTCATCGGGAATAGCT
>JAHCSU010000171.1 GCA_023522315.1 Nostoc sp. CCCryo 231-06 | reverse complement strand
AAGCTATTCCCGATGAATTGGGAAGCCCCGTCCGTCTTACGGCGGGGTAGTTCACACCTATCAACATAGCTTTAGCTCATACAGCAGATTGCAACAGGCGTGAGGTACAGATGATCTTAAGGGCACAGCACTGCTGTGCCCCTACCTGTGTAATTCATTTACCTGAAAAACGCTGTAAAATCGGATGGAGCTAATTGATAGGTTTAAAGCTTTGTTAGCAGCGTTACTTTATGGGCAAGAAGATTTACGCCTAGAGCAAGTTCCTGACCCCACTCCGGCGGCTGGCGAAGTTGTAATTCAAGTGGGGGCAGCAACAACTTGCGGTACAGATTTGAAAGTGTGGCGGCGTGGTGGTCATGCCAAAATGCTGATACCGCCGACGCTGTTTGGTCACGAAGGGGCTGGGCGAATTGTTGCCTTGGGTGCAGGCGTTACAAATTGGCAAGTGGGCGATCGCATTGTCGCTAATAATTCTGCACCATGCATGAAATGCTTTTTTTGTCAACGTCAAGAATATTCATTATGTCCGAATCTGACATGGAATAACGGGACTTTTGCGGAATACCTGAAAATTCCCGCACCGATAGTAGAGCATAATTTATTGCAGATTCCCGATAAGTTGCCGTGGGAATTGGCAGCCATGACGGAACCCTTAGCTTGTGTGTTGCATGGTATAGCCCGTTCTAACGTCAAAGCCAAAGATAAAATAGTCGTCTTAGGAGATGGGGCGATCGGGCTGATGTTTGTAGCGGCGTTGAGTGAGAAAGCTGAGGTATTGCTGTGGGGAGGTAATAACCACAGGCTAGAAATTGGTCAGAAATTGGGTGCAACCCAGACTTTTAATTATCATCAAATCCCGGATATTCCCAGTGTAGTGAAAGAACTTACCCAAGGATGGGGCGCAGATGTAGTGATTGAAGCAACAGGTGTACCAAGTGTTTGGGAAACTGCGATCGCCTGTGCCCGTCCTGGTGCAACAATAAACTTATTCGGTGGATGTCCACGGGATACCAGCATTACTGTCAACACAGAACAGCTACACTACAGCGAACTGACCATCAAAGGTGTATTTCATAATACACCTGAGTATGTGCAGGAGGCGCTGGCACTGATCGCTAGTCGCAAAATTCCCTTTGAGTTACTTATTAGTGAACAGCGGCCATTAAAAGATTTAGAACAGGTGTTTTGTGAGATGAAAGCGCGACAGGTAATTAAAGTAGCGATGATTCCTTAGTTTTTTGCGGGGTACAACTGCACCCTTTCCCCCGCTCCTCTGACTCTTCAGCCCAATGCTCAATGCGCTACATTTACAAACGATTAGTATCTTTTGTAACTAACTTCCAACCTTCAGCTTGGTCAATTAGCTTCATTGATTCTAGTTCGAGATTGTTGAAAGCAGATGCATGAAGTAGAAAGTAGGGTTGCCCGTTGTAGTGCCAATAATATTCCAGTTCGCCAACAGAAGCGGGAATGATGGTGCGATCGCTATAAAAATCCAACGAGGGACGATGATAGGGAAAAGATGTGTAAATCTTCCTCGTAGGTGGATTTGCTCGCACGATCATCGCGGCGACTGGTTTAACTGGATAAGCTTCAGATAATTCCCAAACCCAGTAGTTAGATTTCATTAACAGTAACAGCGAAATATAACTTCCCCAAAACAAAATCTTCAGAAATTGCCCGTCACCTCGTTCTGCCAAAATAGCTGCTAAGGTCATAGTTAAAGCTACTGCTACAAAAATCAGTTGTAAGTCTGTTTTCGGTGTTGTACCCCAACTAAAATAAATGCTACCAGCAGAAGCGGCTACAGCAAGTATCGCCAAACCACCAACCCAAGCACGGGGATAGGATGAGAGTAAAGGCGAATTTTCCGTATCTGATAATTGGATACCAAAAGCTAAAGCTAAACTAGGGTAAATCGGGAATAAATACCAGGGAACTTTGGTAATCATGAAAGAAATTACCAACAAATAAACACCACTCCAGGCCATTACTAGTTTTGCCCAACTAAGGTTGCGATTTTCCCAGGTTAAGCGGACAGTTTGCGGTAAGAATAATAGCCAAGGCCATGTGTATTTGAGAAGTTCAATAACATAGTACCAAGGTGGTTCAGGATTAGTTTCTACAAATGAGCCAATTCGGCCTAGTGATGGGTTTACAAGCCCAATTTGGGCGAAAGTGTAACCATAGTGAATTAGTTGGGCACTATACCAAGCAGCTACAGGCAGAATACCAATTAAGATTGCTATCCACAGATAGTAACAAGTGAGCAGTCGTGGCGTATCCCAAAACAGAAATACGATCGCGATCGCACCTAGTAATACACCTAATAATCCTTGAGTCAGGCAAATCAGCCCAAAACTAATACCAACACCAAGGCAATAACGTAAATCTCGGCGCGATCGCAACACGCACAACATCATCACCATCAAAAAACTCACCATCGCCCCATCTAACATTGCCAACCGCCCATGACGCACCACAGGTAGCATTGTTAGATAAATCAAGGCGCTATAAATTGCCGCCCAACGTTGGCGAAATATCTCTCTAGCAATGCAATACAGTAAAGGTACAGATGTCGCTGTTAAAATTGCTCCAGGCAGGCGCGTTGTTAACTCATTTTCGCCTCCAAGAGAATAAGCCCAAGCAATTAGCAAATGCATCAAAGGCGGCTTGTTATGATATGGTTCGCCTCCTAGCGTTGGATAAAGCCAACGCATTGAACCTGCTGGAGCGTGCCAAATTTCACGAGCAACCTGTGCCACAGTCCCTTCATCCCAATCTCGCAACGGCAATCCTCCCAGATTGATGCTAAACAGTAACACTGCTGCCAATAGCAATATCATTAGCCATACCCAATCAATCCATCTGCCAACCGTGCGATGCTGTTTTTCTTGATGACTCCAAATAAAGCTTCCTTCTTGCATATTCTCTGGTAATCATTTTACTTGCTGGTTTGATTACATAGAGATATCTAGCGAATCTCCAATGTTGCCACCCAGTAGCAACGTATATTCTTAACAATTGCTAGTTTCCAAGATTAACTCAAGTTTCTCTAATTAGCCCTATTTTTTGAAAAATTTATATTGGTTATTTAAATAACATTTCAGCCTATAAATGATAAAAATAATACAGGTAATAAATTATTTATTACCTGTTTGACAGTCCGTAAATTAGCTTGTATTTTTTTTGAATGTGACGCTTAGTTTAAACTTTATATACTTCGTTTTTATTTGGTTAAATTCCAATACAGTCCAGTTAGCGTCAAACTCAGAAATAGCGTTTCAATTAAAAAATAAAAATAACTCGGAGTTGTAATTCTTTATTCTCAAGAGTAATGTCAATTTGCCTGATAAATTCTCGAAAGTAAAATCGTCGCTCTGTTTCAGACAAATCTAACCAAAATTGTGGTATGGAAACAGCTTGAGCAACAGAACGCAAGTTAACTGGGGGAAGAGTCGCCAACTTTGCTTCGAGTGCAGAAATTTCTGTGCGGAGTTTGTAAGCCCTTAACTTTGCTGTTTCAACATCTAAAATTCCATTTTCAATTAAAGCGGGTAACTGAGCAAGTATTTCTTGCTGACGAGCGATCGCTTGCCCTAAACTATTCTTAACTGCATCCAACTGAGGAAAATTCATCTCCGCTACAGCTAAGGGTAAGTCACGGCAAACGGTTTCAATTGTATGTTCCAAAACCTCTTGGTAGGGAATAGCCTTACACTTTGGCTGTTGCGGACAGCTAGTAGAACGTAAATAAAGATACTCCTTATTTTGGTTGCGTTGGGTGACACGAGTAACTGTTAGATGTGACTGACACTCAGCACAGACAACCAACCCAGCTAAAGAACGCCTAGCACTAGCAGTTCGGGATGGTAAACGGCTGTTACGGCGTAAAAGTCGGTCAATTTGGGCT
>JAHCSU010000170.1 GCA_023522315.1 Nostoc sp. CCCryo 231-06 | reverse complement strand
GCCCAATGCCCAATGCCCAATGCCCAATGCCCAATGCCCAATGCCCAATGCCCAACGCCCAATGCCCAACGCCCAATGCCCAATGCTCAATGCCCAATGCCCAATGCTCAATGCTCAATACCCAATGCACGACTGTAAAAGAAATGCGCTAAACTCGGATTAGGCGAATCATCATTGGTTCGTCACAAGACTTCTTGGAAGATATACCTATCGCAGGAAGTGGGTCAGTGCCCACTTTTTTTATTGAATTCTCTCATGGCCCATCCTTTAGTTCCACAAATTATTGATTTGGCGACACCAGTGGCAGAAGAACTGGGATTGGAAGTGGTTGGCGTGGTTTTTCACACTAACCAAAGTCCACCAGTGTTGCGGGTAGACATTCGCAATCCTGAGCAAAACACCGGGTTAAATGATTGTGAGAGGATGAGCCGTGCTTTAGAAGCCTCCTTAGA
Source organism: Nostoc sp. CCCryo 231-06 (assembly GCA_023522315.1). Taxonomy (GTDB): domain Bacteria; phylum Cyanobacteriota; class Cyanobacteriia; order Cyanobacteriales; family Nostocaceae; genus Nostoc. Next base: position 299 of record JAHCSU010000170.1, on the reverse strand, counting down.
TGCTGCCCAAATCGTTCCAGATGCATACGTCTTGGAAGTGTCTAGTCCTGGGATTTCGCGGCAACTGGTAACAGACAGGGAGTTTATTTCCTTTAAAGGATTTCCTGTCATCATCTCCACCTCGCCACCCTACGACGGACAAAAAGAGTGGATTGGTCAGTTGATTCGCCGGGATGAGACAGCACTTTACTTAAACCAAAAAGGTCGTGTAGTCGAAATTCCCCGCTCCCTAATTACTAAGGTGCAGCTAGACGAGCGCCGATAAACAAAGGGCTAAGGCTGGTTGAGTTAGAGACTAA
>JAHCSU010000017.1 GCA_023522315.1 Nostoc sp. CCCryo 231-06 | reverse complement strand
CTTAACATATTTTGGGCTATTTTTATCGGATTTTTCTTAACATTCAACACTTTTGCCTGTACACCTACATCTAGTAACAATACAGCAACTGCGATCGCCAGTGCAGAATTAGAAGCAATTTTAGCAATTACTAAGCTTGTAATCACCATCGAGACAGCAATAGTTAAGGAACGCTGCGAGTTACCTTGATCGGCTAGTTTACCAAAAATTGGTGCCATCAATGCACCTGCGATCGCTACAAAGCCATACATCCCAATTGTGTCAGATTGAAAATTAAAAGGCGCTCCGCTTAAATGGAAAGTCAATGTTGTCCAAAATGAGCAAAAGACACTAAACAATAAACCGCTAATTAAAGAGGCTTCCCTTAACAATGAAAAACGTTTTAATATTTAATAATCACTTGCGATTTTCGCGCCGCCACTTACCCCGAACTAAGCGAATTTCATCAAAAGTGTAGCTTTCACCGAGTTGTTCTCGAATTGGCGTTAAAGAGATATCACCAAGCACTTCTAAAACTTGCCAAATTTTTTGTTGATGTTCAAGAGGTACTAACTGATTTATGTCTACAGGCTGATTTTTTTCAATCAAATCTGTCAAATGGCGAATAATTGTTGTGGGGCGAATGTTGCGTTTTTTGGCAATTTCATTAACACTCAAACCTTGTTTATGTAATTGTAATGTGAATATTTCTGTGTCAGAAGGTAAGCTAACAGAGGGTGTAAAACTAACTTGGGGTGGATCTACCAAACCTTTTTCTTGGCGGTAGGCGCGAATTTCTCCGAGGAATTTATCGCCATATTGGGAAAGTTTGTGACTGCCTACGCCCGAAAGTTTGCCAAATTCGGTTAGTGTTGTAGGTTGTACTTGTGCCATCAATTTTAGGGTAGAATCCTGAAAGACAACATAAGGTGGTACAGATTGTTCATCAGCAAGTTGTTTACGGAGCGATCGCAACCTCTGCATTAATATCTCTGCTTCAACAGCCTTCTCACTCCCTTCTTCCCAAGTAACCTTCTGTGCTACGGGAACAACAAGGGAAACTGTACGCTGTCGCCGCATCACTTCCCAACTGAGGGGGTTAAGTTTCAAAACTGAGTAACCATCGCTAGTTTGTTCTAGCAACCCTTGATGTAAAAGCGATCGCGCCAACATTCGCCACTCATCTACACTCTTATCTTTGCCAATACCGTAGGTAGAAAGTTTATCGTGTTCGTACTGGATAATTTTGTCTTTTTTTGCCCCTCGCAACACATCAATAATGTGCAGCATCCCAAATCTTTCTTTACAACGCGCCACACAAGAGAAAAACTTCATGGCTTCAATTGTCCAGTCTTGCATTGGTTTGGGATGACGGCAATTATCGCAATTACCGCAATTACCGGGAAAACGTTCCCCAAAATAACCTAGCTGAATTGTCCGCCGACAAACAGTACCTTCAGCATAGTCAATTACCTGACGCAGTTGTTGTTTAGCAATCAACTGTTCTTGGGGGTCAGTTTTTTGGTTAATACTCCATTCAATGGTTTTAATATCACTGAAACTGAAAAAAAGCGTACAACGGGAAGGTTCACTATCCCTTCCCGCCCTACCTGATTCTT
>JAHCSU010000169.1 GCA_023522315.1 Nostoc sp. CCCryo 231-06 | reverse complement strand
TTATATCTCAGCACTAAAGTGACTGAGTTTTACGCTTACCGGCTATTCCTATAAATTCATGAATAATTCCTGGATGGCGCCTTCACTAAATAGCCCCTGCGTTTGAACTTTTCCAGTTAGGGTATCGCCTTAAACCCACTCCTGAACTAAGTAAAATTGTCCGCCTGAAGAGAAATAGGCATACAATGCTGGAATTTGGTCATTTGCGCCACCGAGTTCTTCTAAAATAGCTGCTTCGCGTTGAAACCTCTCTTGCACTAACTGGTAAATTTGGGGATTGTTATGAATCGGTCTTAGCTGTTTAACCACACAACGGCGCTTTGAGGGCATGTAGGTGTCTTCAGCTAGATAGGTTTCACCAAACCCACCAGCGCCCAGTGTGCGGATAACTTGATAGCGATCGTTCAGCAGCTGTATTGTCATGGGAGATTACAAGCAATATTCTTAAGATAGTTTTCCCCAAAACTACCTTCATTTCAAATCTAGTAAACCTTCTTCTTTTAATTTCGGATTGAAGCGAATTTGCATTTGCAAACCCCGCACTTCTAACAATTGCGTTAAAATTTCTGCTTCTACTCTCCGTGCCACATTTTTAATAATTTTTATTTGTGCTAATTCATCATTAGCTGGATGTTGATATTTTGTCTCTTCTTCAGGTGTCATTACGACTTTGACATCAATGGGATGAGTCCATTTTTCCTTTTGATCCCCATTTCCCCAAGGGACACTGCCATTTTCAGCAATCCAAGCATTTTCAGTATTTTCTAAAATTGTGCGACTAGGGCGTTCAATAGTTTGAACTTTCACCCAATAGCATTGCTGTGGCTGACGGACTAAATGCTGTTTGAGGCTGAGGTAAACATCACGGGAATATCCTACAAATTGCAGCACTTTTTCTTGGTCAAAAATAGCATATACCCCGATTTTACCCTGAAATTGTTCGGGTAATTGGCCGCGATCGTCAATGTAAGGAATGTATTCCAGGGCTGCCAAAGAAGAAAGATTCGTTTCAAGTGCCATACATCAAATATTAAACTTACTATTTGCCTTCAGAATTGAGAATTATTAATTAGGGAAAAACTATCTTTAAAATTATCCATTATTCACTTTTTGGTAAATTGCACAAAGACGACTGGGTTTAAAAATCTTAGCACTAAACATAAAATTTGGTGGAACGTTGATAATGGCGTATTCATCAGATTCATGATACTTTTCAAATTCTGCTGGCATTCCTTTAGTGGTAGTTAAGCTGTAAGGAACTGGTTGGAAAAGTAATTGTGTAAATTTTACTTGCTTAGACTGCAACTGTTGACAAATTTGGTTTAAGAAAGCAACGCTTGTCAATAAATTGAATAAATTTTCTTGAGCTTGTGCTTCAAGAGTGAAACTGCTATCAAAGTTCTGGACGATTTTAAGGGTCATTTTCTGTATAGGTAGCTATTAATGGCTAAGTGATGAGAGAGGATAGGCAACAATCCAAAACTGCTGGACAACTAAGCCTACCTTTTTGTGCAGATGAGCTTTGTGAAAAATCACCACTTTAAGATCAGCCTATTGGATTGTGTGACTTCTGTCAGCTACAGGAGGAAGCTAGCGTGATTAAGAATCGTGAAGTTTAGCAGATTTTCAGGGATAGGTGATTTTTTCTTAAGGTTGTGCTGACAAACTTCAGATATTGTACTAAAGCGATAGCTTATGGTGGGCATTCTCACACAACAAAAATGAGTAGATAATCGTGATATAAACCACAACTATCCACTCAAAGTTTAGTAAATCGGGGTCACTAGAAAAACCCAAGTAGATTATTGAAACTTGGGAAAGATCAAACCAATTAACGTGACTCAGTTCCCTGATTGGGGCTACCTGCTACAGAATCATTTTCTGGTGCTTCTGGTGTAGCAGTGGGTTTAGCATCGCTCTTTTCATCATCGCCAGTTTTGCGCTTACTTTCGTCAAGAGTGGTTTCGTAATTACCAGAGGAACCGGGTGTAGTTTCTTGGCTACCAGATTTTTGTGGTTCAGACATTATTACATTCCTAATAATTTTATTGTTGGTATTATCTTAAGAAGATTAGGAGTGTGGGTGCATCTATCCAGATATAGTTATGGCTGATTTTTACCTCTATCGAAAGTATTGTTTAGTACTACTTATGTATACTGATAAAAATCCATAAATGTAGAGTTTTTTAACCTTACAGCGCTTTCTATGGTTAAGGGAGGTTTATTGCCGCCGACCTGTACTAGGTGAATAATATGATGTGATGATTGTGATAGAAATTATCAAAGTGTAATTTAATGAATCAGAGCAATCTATCGTTACCATCGGGGTGTATGCTTCGCAAGGCAACCTCTGGGGATCAGTGGTCGATTCGATTGCTGGTGTTTTCAGCGAAACTCGACCCAACCCAATTAAATTGGCAGCAATTTTGGGTAGTTGAATGCGATACCTACGGCGGCCAAAGCCTACCCAATCTGGTAGCTTGTGGACAGCTACGTAATTTCTCAGGGGCACAAGAACTTGGTAGTTTGGTCGTTGCATCAGCTTGGAGAGGTCGCGGTTTGGGTACTTTGCTAACGCAGCATTTGATTAATACAGCAACGCAACCACTTTATCTTGAATGTTTAGGTGAACGATTGGCGCAGTTTTACAGTCGCTTTGACTTTGTGCCAATATCTTTTGAAGACTTGCCACAATTTCCCAGGACAAGAGGCTTGTCTACACTCAAGGGGAAATTTAGATTCTCGCAATTAGCTAAAAGGCTGTTCAGAGTTCCTGTGGTGTTTATGGAATATCGAAGTAATTCGTAATGACGCTCTCTACGAGACGCTAAAAGCGTAGCTTGCAACTCTTACAGAGTACGCAAACTCGCTTTCTCGTGTCGCTAACGTAATTCGTAATTAAGATACGCAGTAAAAGGCTTGATACAAAATGTTTCCAACCCTTTACTTTCGCCCATTCCCCATTCCCGACTCCCCACTTCCCACTTCCCACTTCCCACTCCCCACTCCCCATTTTCAAATCTGAGGTTTAGCAAAAATCGTTAGTAAGATTGGCCCTAGTAAATAGTGGTGATTCAAACACAATAACCCAGCCGAGGAGCCAAGAAGTTGACGTTGATTAGGGCTGTAGAGTCTAATTCCAAGGGGAGAGACTGGCAATAATTGAGGTTCTGTCTCTTTTATGGAGGTAAAATCAACCAAGTAAAAGCGTCCATCGGGGGAAAGTACCCGTGCTATCTCAGTAACCACCTGTTTAGGTTCCAAATAGTGCAAAAAGCTGATAGTGCTGAAAACAGCATCAAATTGACCATCAGCAAAGGGAAGAGACTCAGCTTTGCCCTCAATATAAATTAAGCGTGGACGGTGGCGGTTGCTCTGTCTAGCTACCCGCAACATATTAGCAGATAAATCCAATCCGATCGCTTGCATGTCGGGAAACTGAGTAGCAAGGCGCTCAAGTAAGCGTCCAGTACCACAGCCGATATCAAGTACATTTGCTGACTCTGGTAAATCGACGGACTCCAGCAACCGTTTGTGAACGGCTCGATAAAACACTGAAGGAAATAGCCAGTCGTAACTTGGTGCCCATCGGTCAAAAAGGAACTTTTTGTTACTAAAAAAGTCATTAGTCATTAGTTTTCGCAGTTCACCTGAAGCTGAATGCTTTTTTAGGGTAAGTAGCTGCGCCTCCAAATAAGTTGGTTAACTATAGTTTTGCAGTCCGACAATATCTAGTATGCTCACCTTGGCAAATCATCCGAAATTTTGGCAATTGAATCTGTAGTTAACAGTGTGCCTAGAGACTCATTGTATCTCTGTACAAAACTAAAGAACGAGCAATTAGTGCATAAAACCATAGAACCTAACTGTATGTATTTATAGAGGTTCAAATACAACCAACTGATCTAGTTTGAAATTATTAAGGTGAAAAATTATGATAAGTTTTATTCAAACCCGCTTACATAATGATCTACTCCATCCAGTCCGCCAATGGTTGGAAACGATAGAAATTCATAACTCCAAATTGGCTCATTTCTTGTGCAAAGCTATTCCTGCTCAGTGTCCCTTTGAGCGAGACATCAAGCTTTTTAGCCGGAAGCTGTTTCACATTCCTCCAATGTGTAAATTAAATCCCCTATACGAGGAAGTGGTTGGTTTGCGTTTTAAAGCGCTCTGTTATCTTGCCGATGAATGCGGTGAAGATGTCACAGCCTATTGCTAATAGCCAGTTGGATCGTTATTTGATCAAGCAGTGATCGGTAATTGTAGATTTACGGTTGTTACTTACTCAGGTTTATACTAAGCTAACGTACACCTAATTTAGATGTTTGGCTATTTAAGTAGCTGACACCTCGCTAAAGTGTTTCCAGACAGTATTTTTGCTTACCGTATCCTGCTGAAATCATTAACATTATCATGACGCACATCTTACTGGTTGAAGATGAAGTCAAACTGGCACGATTTGTCGAATTGGAATTGAATTATGAAGGCTATCAAGTCAGTATTGCCTACGATGGATTAACTGCACTTACCGCAGCGCGTAAGTTACATCTAGATTTAGTAATTTTAGACTGGATGTTGCCTGGTTTATCGGGGTTGGAAATTTGCCGCCGCCTGCGAAGTATTGCTGAGAAAGTGCCGATAATTTTATTAACTGTCAAAGATGAAGTGAGCGATCGCATTGCAGGCTTAGATGCTGGTGCTGATGATTACCTCGTTAAACCCTTCAGCGTTGATGAATTATTAGCCAGAGTCGGCGCTCACTTGCGAAGAAGCCAGCAAGTAGACGGTGCAGATGTTTTAGAATTTAAAGACCTGTGTTTAAATCGTCGCACGCGCCAAGTGTACCGAGATCAGAGGTTAATTGAGTTAACTGCTAAGGAATTTGATTTACTAGAATATTTACTGGCCCATCCGCGACAGGTAATTACCTGCGATCGCATTTTAGAAGAAGTCTGGGGTTACGACTTCATCGGCGATGCCAAGATCATCGAACTTCAGATGCGCTACCTACGGCTGAAACTTGAAGCCAATAACGAAAAGTGCCTCATTCAAACTGTGAGTGGTATAGGCTACACATTGCATGATTGAATTTGGGATGGGGCATTGGGGATTGGGCATGGGGTATGGGGCATTGTGGATTAAGTCATTCTCCCTCATCTCCCTTTGCAGTTTGAAATAACGGTAAAACCCCAAAGTTTTCTACTCTAGGAAGATTTGGGGTTTTTGGCAATCTGAGTAAAAACTCATCCAACTAAGGGTTAATTATATTAGGATGCACAAAGCTGTGATCATCTAAAATCTAAAACTGCATGACCTATCTAGAAACAGCAGCGCAATTCTACCGCGAAGTTGCCGAAACCCCGCAAGTTGGACTTTGTTGTGTGCAAAGTACACCCCTGCAACTACCAGGATTGAAAATTCCTTTGCCAATGCAGGAAATGAACTATGGTTGTGGCACCACCGTTCACCCCACCGAACTAGGAAACCAACCTACTGTGCTGTATGTCGGTGTTGGTGGCGGCTTAGAAGCGTTGCAATTCGCTTATTTTTCCCGCCATGAAGGTGCTGTAATTGCTGTTGAACCGGTTGGAGCCATGCGGGAAGCAGCCGCACACAATCTGGAAATTGCTGCTCAAGAAAACCCGTGGTTTGACACCAGCTTTGTAGAAATCCGTGAAGGCGATGCTTTTAACTTACCCGTTGCTGATCTTCGCGTCGATATCGTGGCGCAAAATTGCCTTTTCAACATCTTTGAACCAGAAGATTTAACCCGTGCTTTAAAAGAAGCCTATCGGGTATTAAAACCAGGCGGACGTTTGCAGATGAGCGATCCAATTGCTACTAGTCAAATTCCAGCACATCTTCAACAAGATGAACGACTCAGAGCCATGTGTTTATCAGGCGCACTCACATATCAAGAGTATACTGAAAGGATTACAAATGCTGGTTTTGGTCAAGTTGAAATTCGCGCCCGTCGTCCTTATCGTTTACTAGATTCCCAGACTTATAATTTAGAAGAACACCTACTTTTAGAAAGTCTGGATTCCGTCTCATTTAAAGTTGATATTCCAGAAGATGGTGCTTGTATTTTCACAGGTAAAACAGCAATTTATGCTGGCTTGGAACCTTTCTTCGACGACTCAGCAGGTCATCTACTCCAGCGAGGCATTCCCGCAGCAGTGTGTGATAAAACTGCTGCTAAACTTGCGGCTATCAAGCCAGCAGAAATAATTGTCACCAATTCAACCTGGCACTATAGCGGTGGTGGTTGCTGTTAATTTCTTAAAAAGAATTCAGGTGTCATAAGTCAGAATTATTGTGTACAACACTTTGACAAGTGTTACCCTGAGCTTGCTGAAGGGCTCAGTGCATCGCTGGGGAATGAATGCACAATTTGAATATTTCACTAATTGCATTCTGGATTCTGACTTCTTCTTTATAAACCCCAAAATGTTGTTAATTAGTCTATTTATCGCTACGCTTTTTTTAGCATATTCCAATGGTGCAAATGACAACTTTAAAGGAGTAGCAACGTTGTTTGGTAGTCGAACTAGCAGCTATCAAACAGCAATTTTGTTGGCAACTTTTACGACTTTTGCTGGTGCAGTAACTGCGACTTTTTTGGCAAGTACACTAATTAAAAACTTTTCTGGAAAAGGGCTAGTACCTGATGCGATCGCTAATGCACCAGAGTTTCATCTGGCAGTTGCGATCGCTGCTGGTTTAACTGTACTGATAGCCACCTTCATGGGGTTTCCCATTTCCACAACTCACAGTTTAACAGGTGCGCTGGTTGGCGCTGGATTAGTTGCGATTGGACTCAAGGTTAATTTTGCAGCTTTGGGAACTTCTTTTATTTTGCCTCTATTACTCAGTCCCATCATTGCTATTCCCTTGGGAGCAGGAATTTACAGCTTATATAACTATATAATTTCAAAATGGAATCTATCAGTCAATCAGAAAATGATTGATATTGTCCATTTTATCAGCGCTGGAATTGTCAGTTTTGCTAGAGGCTTAAATGATACTCCTAAGATTTTCTCACTGATTCTAGTTATTGAGTATTTTTCGGTTCAGGGGGGAATGATCACGATTGCGATCGCAATGGCACTTGGCGGTTTACTCAACTCCCAAAAAGTTGCAGTAACCATGAGTGAAAAGATTACCTCATTGAATCATACTCAGGGCTTATCAGCAAATATAGTAACTGGAATTCTGGTTATTGCAGCTAGTCAGTTTGGACTTCCGGTTTCTACGACTTACGTTTCAGTTGGTTCTATTTTTGGAGTAGGTTTGACAGGCAAAAAAGCCAATATGCGTGTTTTTTATCAGATACTATTATCGTGGATTCTAACTTTACCAACTGCTGCAATTATTAGTGCAATAACCTACAGATTATTACAAGGATAGAAAAATTTAATATATTTATATATACTATATTAAAGGAGTAGTTAACTAATGCAAACTCAATCTAAAGTTACACTATTTAAAAACAAACTCAATTCTCCTTTTACAAAAAAGGGAATTACTGTTTTACAAATTAATCTGGGTAAGCGTTGTAACCTTGCTTGTACACACTGTCATGTCGAAGCTGGGCCAAAACGTACAGAAGAACTTTCTCCTGAAGTTTGCGAACAATTGATTTCTCTAATCCATAAATTTCCCGAAATTAAAATTGTGGATTTGACAGGTGGCGCACCAGAAATGAATTATGGATTTAAGCCATTGGTAGAAGCAGCAAGAGAAACTGGTAAGCAGGTGATTGTCCGGTCTAATTTGACCATTTATTTTGAAGATGGATTTGCTGATTTACCAGAATACTTTGCTCAACACCAAATAAGAGTTGTGGCTTCCCTACCCTGCTACCTAGCAGATAATGTTGATAAAATGCGCGGTGCTGGTGTTTTTGATAGTTCAGTCAAAGCTTTGCAGTGGCTTAACCAAGTTGGCTATGGTAAAGAGCCAAATTTAATTTTGGACTTGGTATTTAATCCCCAGTTACCCACGGATGAAAAATTTTCCTTAGCTCCCGAACAGACCAACCTAGAACGAGATTATAAAATGTTCTTGCAAGAACATTTTAATATTGTGTTTAACAACCTCTTCACCATTACCAACCTACCAGTTGGTAGAACCAAAATGCATTTAGAACGGAGAAAACTCTACACCAGCTATTTGCATTTTTTAGAGTCGTATTTTAATCCCAGCACAGTTGAACATTTGATGTGCCGCGATGAATTGTCAATTGACTATCTAGGCAATGTATATGATTGTGACTTTAACCAAATGATGAATTTGCCTGCGAAAAATCGCAATGGTAAAACCTTGACAGTTAGCAAACTCTTAGAAGCTGACAGTTTAGACCTGATTAGTGAGATACAAACTGCTGCTTATTGCTATGGTTGTACTGCTGGATGTGGTTCTAGTTGTGGTGGGGCTTTGCTCTAACGTGAACTAAAAGATAAAATTAAAAGGAATCAATATCGTTTGAGTTAGCAGCCTGTATTCTGATCACACCTTACACTTGAGAGGGTCATCGCCATAAAAGTCTGTTACCAAAATTGTTACGAGTGCGTTCTTGTTGACTAGTTACCTTATCATGAGATTTAGTTAAGCTCCTTACACCACACAGAAAACCGAGAAACATAATGTTTCCCGGTTTTTTTTCTTTGTTGCTAACCACAAATTAATAACGCGCTCTGGAATCACTTCACTACTTTACCCAGAGATTGTGCCTAAATCCAGTCTCCACTCATGTTTGAGCAATTCCTGGAAAGTCTTTTCCCGAATCAACATTTGCTCATACAGCACAAGCAAAAATTCTTGAGCTTGTTCATGGGACATCTGTTGCACGTTGTCGGCAAAGCAACGGATACTAAATTCTTGTTCTAATGATAATTTCATGGGCTGATTCATTCTTGGATATTGTATTAATTGAGGGCGAAAGCTAGGAGCTAGTACCGCAAGGCGGAAGTCAAAAGCCAAAAGTCAAAAGTCAAATTACACATAGTTATTGAAGTAAGTTGCCCAAAGAGTTCCAGTTACTCCAAAAGCGATTAAAAGGTATGTAAAAAACTTGCCTAATTCAGGTTGTTCTCCTAGCACCTTGTCCTCTTTACCAGCAGTGAAAAATAATGACCAAGCTTGATTGGTATTAATTTTCTCAAAGTTGTTAAAACTAGGTCTAAAAACGACTGTTCCAAGCAAAGTTTTGTTGGGATAATCAAAATCGGTTTTCATGATGTTCTCTTTATTGTTTTATGGATTTGACAAGGGGATTATTGTCATGTATTAACTAAATTAATTGGCAGAATTTAAGTGATAGTGATGCATTCTGCCATTAGGCATTTTGCCCCTGTTAGATTCGTCCTTAGGCAGATTCGTTTCAAATCTGCCTGAGCATATCGGCTTAAAACTTGATCGGCATCCATATTGGCTGCCTCGCAACGAATAGCGTTGTCGCTGTATATATTTTATTATAGCTATGTTTCGGAATATTTAGTTTTATTTCAAATCATTGATAAATAGTTGACTTTTTTGATATTTACTTTTATAAGCGTATGCGTCTCGCGCCTTGTTGCCAGACATCGCAGTTTTCCCTCAGACATAGCTCTGTGTCCACCCTCTTGCGCTAAAGTTGCATAAGAACGTGCATCTAAAGCCAGGAGGAAAGAGTTGTGAAAGCAGTCTTGATGACAGCAGCTGGCAGTCCCGAAGTTCTGCAAGTACAGGAAGTGCCAAACCCTGCTGTTCCTGTAGGGAATACTGAACTTTTAGTGCGTTTGGTGGCGGCTGGCATTAACCCCATTGACACTAAACTTCGTAGCCGAGGCACTTTCTACCCCGATCGCACGCCGACAATTTTAGGATGTGATGGTGCAGGTATAGTCGAAGCGGTGGGTGCTGGTGTTCAACGTTTTCGCCCAGGTGATGAAGTATATTTTTGCTACGGTGGATTGGGCGCAGACCAAGGAAATTATGCTGAATATACCGTTGTGGATGAGCGGTTTGTGGCACGTAAACCCGCGTCTATCTCCTTTGCCGAAGCAGCAGCAGCGCCTTTAGTGTTAATCACCGCCTGGGAAGCTTTATACGAACGGGGACGATTGGAACCTGGGGAAAGAGTTTTGATTCATGCGGGTGCTGGTGGTGTTGGTCATGTAGCAATTCAATTGGCGAAACTCAAAGGTGCTACTGTTGCTACCACAGTCAGTTCTGAAGAAAAAGCTGATTTTGTCAAACAACTAGGTGCTGATCATGTAATTTTTTACAAACAAACAGACTTTGTGCAAGCGGTATTAGATTGGACTAACGGCGAAGGCGTAGACTTGGCTTTTGATACCGTAGGTGGCGAAACCTTTCATAAAACTTTCCCCGCAGTGAGAGTATATGGTGATATTGTGACGATTCTCGAACCAGATGCCAATACTGTTTGGAAAACTGCTAGACTACGCAATCTCCGCATTGGTTTAGAATTAATGCTGACACCAGCGTTGCTAGGATTGCAAGAAAGCCTCCAGCACCATGCAGAAATTCTCGAACAATGTGGCACCTGGATCGATGAAAGCAAATTGAAAATCCATGTTAGCCACAAATTCCCTTTAAAAGAAGCAGCCAAGGCACACCACGTAATTGAAAGCGGTTCTGTGACAGGTAAAATTGTTCTACTCATTAGCGACGATTGATCGAACAATTTGCATAATTTATTTTTTAAACATAGATACACCCAGAGGTTAAACGCAAGGATACCCAAAAAGCTCTCTCTGCGTACCTCTGCGCTTCCCTTCTCTGCGTTCGCGCAGCGTGTCGCAGACAGACGCTTTGCGATTGCGTTCCTTTGCGTTTTATCAATTTTCCTCTTACTCCCCCTACCAACGTGGGCAGCACAGACGCAACGACAACGCACACCCTTAACCCTAGAATTATTACAAGAACGTCTACGCACACCGACACTCCGCGAAGGCAATTTGACCGTAGATTTGCAGAAAATGGTAATCGATTTACGCCCAGAAAACACTAGCTTTCGTGATGCTTTTTACCAACTGCTGCGAAAAGAACTAGGTGCAAAACCTCTGGGTTTAGACCTCAGCTATACCCTGATTTTAGGGGATTTTGTGGGTAGCGATTTGGGTTTAAGAACACCCTTGTATGCCCAAGCGATGTCTGGCGACAAGCCGCGAGGCGTCTACGCTCCGATTTTCACCGCTACCGAACAAAAAGAACTAGAGCGTTTGCGCTCCGTTTGTCTGGAGTCACTCACGAACTCCAAAGATTGTCGCTCGCTTTTGGGAACACAGTCAACTCCATCCAGTGAAATCGCCGTCTTTCGTGGTGTCTTGACACTAGTGCAAACCCGTTTCAATGGCGAAATGAAGTTCTCTAATACATTCTTTCTTCAGTCTGTGGATGCCCAAGGTGCAACTTTTCTCCAATCCACTAATTGGGCTGAAACCCGATTTGGTCGTCTCGTCAGCTTTAGCGGTGCTAAATTCAAGCAACCAAGCAATTTCCAGGGCAGTATTTTTTTTGAAAAAGCTAATTTTAAACAAACCCAATTTCAAGAACTCGCTGATTTTCAAGGCAGCATCTTTGAAAAAACTGCCAACTTCAACCAAGCAACTTTTAAACAGTTGGCTAAATTCAATAGTGTGCAGTGGCAAGAGAATGCTGATTTTTCTGATGTGCGGTTTGGGAATCAAGCCCAGTTTACTAAAGCAAATTTTAATCAGTTCCTCCTTTTAACAGAAGCGACTTTTGAGCAAGCTGTCATATTTCGAGAAGTGGAGTTTAATCAATCGGTGAATTTGCAAGATGCAAGCATTCTCAACCAAGCAGATTTTAGCGATGCCAGATTTTCTACAGAAGCTTGTTTAAACGTACCTGGTTTAACTTTTAACTCTAGCCAAGCAAAAATTTTAGGTAATCCCGGTCAGATTGGTAAGATGTTCTGTATCCCTACATTGCAAGGTAATGAAAATATCTTGCGGAATTTGGGACAAAATTTTCGTCAGCAACAACAAGTAGCCGATGCCAATGAACTGGAATACACAAAACAACAACTGCGATTAGTAGAAATGAGTCGCCGTTTGACGGCTACAAATATTAATAGTGCAAGTGTTGCAAGTTTGATTAACCTGGGTTTTTCTCCAACTCAAGCCGCAGCGATCGCCCAGCGTCGTCTGATAAAATTGTTTCGTAACAGCAGTGAGTTATTGACTTTAGCAGACATCGATTTAGAAAAATACACACAACTGAGCGTAGACGTGCAACGGCTTATCGCTAGACATCGCTTAATTGTTGGGGAACCCCTTTCTATCGGTACGTGGTTACTGCAAGCTTGGAGTTGCTTGGGGTTGAGTGTACTGTTGTTATTGAGTGGCTACGGTACGAATTTTTGGTTAGTGTTTGGTGTGGGAGGAGTTGCGATCGCTTATTTCGGCTTCCTATTTTGGCTAGTGGATCGCTATCGTCGGCTGCATCCTGTACCAATTATCCCCACATCCTACGAAACCATTTCGATATTAGTCAGTTTTAGCGTTTTAGAATTCTTGAGCTTACTAGCCATCTTTCGCAATGCTCAACAACCTTGGCTGACATTGGGGTGTCTTTTCATAATTCTTGTCCCCGTACCACTGGCTTTATTAATCCGACTTTACCAGCAAGGTCGTTATCACAACTTAATGGACGTTTCTTACTTCACAGAAGACGGTACATTCCGCCAGTTAAGATTGTTGATTGGACGTTTGCCAGTGATACCAAGGAATCAGACATTTCGGGAACGATATATGCCTCTGTTGTGCGATCGCCATTGGAACTGGCTCAACTACTATGATTTTAGTCTCAACAACCTAGTTAAATTAGGATTTAACGACATTCGCCTACGAGACGAACACCTACCTGGAATCATCTCTGCACTTGCTTGGTATCAATGGAGTTTGGGTTTAATTTACATCACTCTCGTTTTGTGGACACTTTCCCGCACAATTCCGGGATTGAATTTGCTGATTTATCTGAAGTAATCCTTGCACCGAACCTTTTTTCGCTGCACTTCGTAGTGGTGCTAATATGATGCAACGTATTGCAGGGTGTCAGAAACCGTGCTATTTATTGTTATCAGTCTCGCGGTATTACGTCGGATAAAAGTGATAGAACCCCGGTTAAACGCAAATTAATTAAATATCTAAAGATTTGGCAAATTTATCAAAAGATTGTTCATTGCAATATAATGTTTAACCAAATTTAATTTTTATTATAATATCAGTTAACTTTTTAAACCATTGTCTAAAAATATCTACAAGTTTGATAAATATATCAAAATATTTTTCATTGCCCTTCAAAATTAAATCATATAGATTGATAAGTGTAAGTAGCATTGATTAAAAATGGATTATCTCCACTTAACAAAGATAACCAAATAATCTAATAGCTACTAACTAGCTTTGCTAACAAAAAGACAACAAACAAAGTCACAAGACAGACTTAATCTTTGTCTATTTTACGTTGCGATGGTAGCAAGATTTTTATCAAAACAATAAGAGGATTAATTCTAATGGCAGAAAATTCAAGTAATACTGGTAGCAGCAACTCCCCTACTAGTGGAAACAATCCGCTTAGAGATTCACCCTTCGGTCGCTTGGTTGAAGTTATCCCTGAGAAAGACCTCCCCAAGATATTCAGTGGTGTTGGTAATGGAGAAGGTGGCGGTAGCCCATTTGGTGCCCCTGGTGGTGCTGGTGGCGGTGCCGGCGGCGGTGGCAGTCAACCTGATTTACCCTATGGTGGTAATCCTTTCGCTGGTGACAACTTCTGGAATATCTTTGCAGGCGGTGTAAACCCATCCGCAGTCGCTGGTAACCCATCCGCAGGTAGTGGTAACCCATTCGCAGGCGGTGGTAGTCCATCCGCAGGTGGCGGTAACCCATCGGCAGGTGGTGGTAGCCCATCCCCAGGTGGCGGTAACCCATCGGCAGGTGGTGGTAGCCCATCCCCAGGTGGTGGTAATCCATTTGCAGGTGGTGGTAGCCCATCCGCAGGTGGTGGTAATCGATTTGCAGGTGGTGGTAGCCCATCCGCAGGTGGTGGTAATCCATTCGCAGGCGGTGGTAGCCCATCGGCAGGTGGTGGTAGCCCATCCGCAGGTGGTGGTAATCCATTCGCAGGCGGTGGTAGCCCATCCGCAGGTGGTGGTAATCCATTCGCAGGCGGTGTTAGCCCATCCGCAGGTGGTGGTAATCCATTCGCAGGCGGTGGTAGCCCATCCGCAGGTGGTGGTAATCCATTCGCAGGCGGTGGTAGCCCGTCCGCAGGTGGTGGCAGCGACCCTTTGACTGGTGCTAGTAGCCAGACCTATGGTATTAGCACAACTCAAATACCGGACGGGTTCAGTTTGAGGGGTACTATTGACCAGCTAGTTGGCTCAAGGCTTGACAAGGAACTAGGTGGTGGACAAACCCCATCATTTGGTGGTGGACAAGGACAAACCCCATCATTTGGTGGTAGTGGTCAAAATCCATCATCTGGCGGTACACAAATCCCGTCATTTGGTGGTAATGAAATCCCGGCATTTGGTGGTGGTCAAATTCCATCATTTGGTGCTGGTCAAGCCCCGTCATTTGGCGGTCAATAAATCTCGTTTGCTTAATAGAATTATTGCGAAAATCAGCACAGAAATAGAAGAGAACAACAATTACTTCAGTACATAGTATGCTAGTACAGCTTGGCGCAAATAAACATATCATTTAATAAAGCTGAAAAGCATGTATTATCGGTGATGTACCTTCTGCCTTATTGTACTAGTTTACTATTTTACGCCCTAGAACTCTTTACAGGTAAGGATTTAGACAATGTTTTCTGTTATTTTGACAGTAAGATGATTAAAGCCTTTCTTTTAGAGAGATTTTGGGTTTAGCGAATTCATAATTGGTATAAGAAGTACTGAAGACCCCATAATTTTTTAAATAACAAATAGGAAAATTAGTGCCAATGGAAGAGTCTGCTGTCAATCCCCTTAATGGTAGAGTTAATCCCTTAAGTGCAGGTTTCCCTAACAGCGTTAGTTCCTTTGCTCCCAATGGCAGTTTGTCTGCTGAAAGCAGCCTGTTGACGGGTGGTAACAATCTGTTATTAGGTAACGGTAATAATCCCATTCCAGGTGGCGGTATTAATCCGTTTGCAGGCGATGCTGGCAGTGGGCTTCAGCAATTAATCTTTGATCGATTAAAGTCAATTTTAGGTGATAACTTTTTCAAGGGTATTGACAACACATTGGCAGGAGGTAGTAATCCTTTTGCAAACAGTGGTTATCCGATTCCAAGTGGGGCTACTAACCCTTTGGCAGGTAACGGTAATGCGATTCCAAGTGGGGCTACTAACCCCTTTGCAGGTAATGGTAATGCGATTACAGGAGGAAGTAACCCATTCGCAGGCGGTAGTAACCCGTTTGTAGGCGGTGGTAATGCGATTCCAGGAGGAAGTAACCCGATCGCAGGTGGAGCTACCAACCCGTTTGCAGGCAGCACTAATCCGATCGCAGGTGCTGGAAGTCTGCTTCAACAATCGCCTTTCGATCCGTTGAAAGAAGTTCTTGGTAACAATATCCCCTTTAGTAACGGTGGGAATACATCTAATCCTGGTAGCCAAACCTTTAATGAGGGCAACGCACCGGTTGGTAATGGTAACAAAGACCTTGGTGATAATAACGCAACTATTGGTAATTTTAACTCGGATTATGGCAGTAACAGCGCAACCATTGGGAATGGTAACTGGAACTTTAATAATGACAACACAACCATCGGTAATGGCAACTGGCTATTTGGAAAGGGTAACACAACCCTTGGTAACGGTAACTGGTATTGGGACGACGGAAGTAATAATGCAACATTAGGTAATGGTAATTGGCACTTCGGCAGTAACAACGCAACTATTGGAAACGGCAATTGGGACTTTGGTACTGATAACACAATTATTGGTAATGGTAACTGGGTTTTTACTAGTGGAAATGAAATTATTGGTAATGGCAATTGGTTAGCGAATACTGACAATACAACGATTGGAAACGTCAATAATCTCAGCAGTTTACAGTTATCCCCACTAGGGATCAAAACTGATGTTAACAATCTGATTGACTCTCTTATAGGTAAAATAGGTCAAAATTTTCTTGGGTTCACAGGAGATTTTGATGAATCGAGTAGCCAAACGTTTAACCGCCTCATCTCTTCTAAAAGTGTTGGTAATGACACTAATATATCTAGCGATATTGAGCAACTTTTGGCATCACTCAGCCCAATTCAAGAAAATTTCATCAATTATCAGCCTCTGCAAAACCCTCAGCCTGTCTCAGAACCTGCTTCTTCAGTGTCGTTGGTAGTAATGGGACTTATGTGTTTGCTGTTGTCACTATTCAAAAAACAACAACACTGTTAACGTAAATTCAATCCTTGTAAGCTTATTGCGATCGCAACCCAATGGCTGGAAATTCGCCATTGAGAACTTGAACTGTGGTTGGCAATGGATCTGAGTTGGAATAGCCATGAAAGCCATGCACATTCAAGCCAGCAGTGTGGCTCAACGTTATTCTGGGTTGCCAATCTGCTCTACCAGATTGACTTAAAGCGTTTCTCGTTTATTGAGGTACACCCGTAGC
Source organism: Nostoc sp. CCCryo 231-06 (assembly GCA_023522315.1). Classification (GTDB taxonomy): domain Bacteria; phylum Cyanobacteriota; class Cyanobacteriia; order Cyanobacteriales; family Nostocaceae; genus Nostoc. The sequence goes on along the minus strand of JAHCSU010000169.1, from coordinate 178 downwards.
CCTTACACTTTGCAATATAATGTTGTACCGCATGTGAATGGGAACCGCTATAAAGCAATAATTAGCGAGAATTAATCCTGTCCGCACCAAGCGATTCTCATCGAGACGTTTTGCGATCGCACTATAGCGAACATTTTCTAATGCCTCCTTAACCATCGAATCAGTGAAATTTATAGTA